>MU158456.1:0-8783 GCA_015711695.1 Candidatus Geohydrothermomicrobium daggyaiense | reverse complement strand
CCGCTCGACTCTTAACGTTTTGTTCTCGTATTTTATAGCGCGCGCAAGCGTAACGCAGGGAATCCCAAGAAGCCCTGCGGTAAGTGGACCCACAAGCCCGGCGTTTGTGTCAGAAGACTGAATACCGCAGAGAATCAAATCAAACCCGGGAACTCTCATCACCGCGGCTTTCAAAATCCTCGCGGTGGTGAAAGAATCGAGAGAAAAGGACTCAAGAGACGGATCCTCGATAAGAATCGCGGAATCCGCTCCCGCGGCAAGTGCTTTGAGAACAAGAGGTCTGGAAATGTTTTTTCCCGCGGATATAAGTGTTATATTAGCCCCGCGTTCATCCTTTATTCTCAAGGCGAGCTCAAGCGCGCATTCGTCAAACGGATTTATCACAGGAGGAATTCCCCTTCCTTCAACCCTCTTTTCCGCTGGGTTGATGATATACGAACTCGGTGAGCCCTCAGGATCTGGCACCTGTTTAAGAAAAACGATTATGTTAACGGACAAACCATGCCTCCCCCATCATTAGCCCACTTAAAAAATGAACTCTCTTATTCTGGAAATGAAAGCGGGCAACACTTCCTTCCAGTCCCCCACAACACCATAATCGGAAACCTTGAAGATATACGCATCAGGATCCTTGTTTATCGCCACTATCCTTCCCGAGTCGCTCATTCCAGAAAGATGCTGGCTCGAGCCTGATATTCCTACCGCTATATAAAGATCCGGAGCAACAATCTTCCCCGTAATACCGACCTGATTTGAGGCTGGCGCCCATCCAGAATCGACCGCCGGCCGTGTAGCGCCGACCGCACCACCGAGAAGACGCGCGACATCAGAAAGAACCTCAAATCCTTCAGAGCCACCCATACCCCTCCCACCGGAAACTATGACCCTTGCCTGTTCAAGAGAACATTCGCTCTCTTCAATTGGCACCACGCTTTCCACTTTGACCTTATGTTCAGGGAGATGGGTTTCGTGGATAGTTTCGATCGGAGCCTCATCTGGTTTCTGCACGTGTTCATGGGGCGGGCTACCAACCCTGGGCCTGACAGTGGCCACGACAGTTTCAGCCTTTATGCGTAAGGTCGCGAAAGCGTTTCCACCGTATATCGGTTTTGAAAAAAGAAATTGGCCATAATCAAACTGAACCCGTACACAGTCGGTAACTGCGAAAGCTTTAAGCTCGATTGAAAGCCTGGGTGCAAGATCGCAGCCAGTTGCATTATGGGGTATCAGTATCAGTGCGGGAAATATCCTGCTGAACAAAGAAAAAAGAACCGCGCACCATGTTTCGGGGTGATAGCGCTCAAAAGCGTCATCTTCTACGATGAAGATTCGCTTCATCTCTGGCAGCGCGATACTCTCCGCTGCGCTTTTAGCTTCCCGTCCGATAAGAACAGCCAGAAGCGGCCTGGACGAGGCTATTGAAAGACTTTGCCCGAGACCGACGAGTTCTCTTGTGTGAGAAGAAACCTGTCCGTCTTTTATGTAATCCGCCACAACGCAGATACCGCGCGAAGTTTCTACGTCCACGACCGCCTGCCTGAATAATATTACATGACCCACATAACCCGAAGGTATTTCATGTCGCCTTCGGTAAAGTTACCGTCTTGCGATCTACCCGCAGGCTGATAGGTTATTCTCGTCCAAAGAAGAACACGAGTCAATCCAGCCGTAAGAGATAACCGGTGAATCTCAATCGACCACTTATATAATTTTATGAAAAACCTCGGAAAACACCCTGTGTCATGGCTCCTGCATGAACGGATAACGATAATCTCTCGGCGGAAGAAATGTCTCCTTGATGGCTCTCGGCGAAACCCACCTCTCAAGATTTAGCCAACTCCCCGCTTTATCGTTTGTGCCAGACGCCCTTGACCCTCCAAAAGGTTGCTGTCCCACAATTGCGCCAGTCGGTTTGTCATTCACGTAAAAGTTACCGGCAGCGTGTCTCAACACATCTATTGCCCTCTCAATTGCGAGTCTGTCAATCGCGAATACAGCGCCGGTGAGACCGTAAGGGCTCGTTGTATCACACAGCTCGAGAGCTTCGTCGTATTCGTTTTCCGGGTAAATGAAAACAGTGACGACCGGTCCGAATATCTCCTCGCACATCAGTTTGGAACGAGGATCCTCGGTTATGATAACGGTTGGATTTATGAAGAACCCCTCACTCTTGTCGTAAGTACCCCCGCAGATTATCTTGTGGTCAGGCCTGTTCCTCGCGAACTCAATGTAGTCAACGATCTTATCGAAGGATTCCTCGTCAATGACCGCGTTCATGAAATTTGAAAAATCACAAACATCCCCGACCTTGATTGTCGCAATCTCGTCAAGAAGTTTGTCTCTCATCCTCGTCCAGAGCGTATCGGGAATATAAATCCTGCTTGGAGCTGAGCATTTCTGCCCTTGATACTCGAAGGCGCCCCTGACAATAGCGGCTATCAGGGCATCTTCATCAGCGGAAACGTGAGCGATAATGAAGTCTTTTCCGCCAGTCTCTCCCACTATTCTCGGGTATGAATAATATTTTCGGATGTCCGAGCCTATAGTTAGCCAGATTGTTGAGAAAACGTAAGTAGAGCCGGTGAAATGAACTCCACCCAGATCGAGGTGATTCAAAACAGGCGGCGCAACGAGGGGTCCCGGCCCGGGAATCATGTTTATGACACCATCGGGCATGCCCGCTTCCTTCAGTATTTTCATTATGTAGTAAGCGGGCAAAACGGCATTTGAAGATGGCTTCCATACCACCGCGTTGCCCATCAGGGCCGGGGCTGTGGGTAGATTTCCCGCTATAGAGGTGAAATTGAACGGTGAAATGGCGAACACAAAACCCTCAAGGGGCCTGTGCTCCATGTAATTAAGCACATCCTTAGTTGAGATTGGTTGATCGTCATACACTTGAGTCATGAAATAGGGATTGAATCTCCAGAAATCTATTAGTTCACAAGCAGAATCGATTTCCGCCTGATGACAGCTCTTACTCATGCAAAGCATCGTGGCAGCATTGAGCGTCTGCCTGTATTTTCCCGAAAGCAGTTCCGCCGCTTTTAAAAGGACAGTAGCGCGTGAAGACCAGTCCATCTCGCTCCAGGCATGCTTCGCCTCGTTGGCAGCGGCGATGGCCATTTCCGCCTCGGTGGTACCCGCTCTATGGTAGTAACCCAAAACCAGGCTACGGTCATGAGGTGCCCTCATCTCCACAAGATTCCCAGTTCTTATTTCCTTTCCGCCGATGATGCACGGGATCTCAACAGAATTCCTTTTCATGTCCTCAAGCGCCGCTTTTAGCTCAGCCCTTTCTTTTGTGCCTGGCGCGTAAGAAAGCACCGGTTCGTTTTGCGGTTCTCTGATATGGAAGATTCCGTTGAACATTTTGCCTCCCTCTCTCAATCTAACTGGCGCTTTTTCTTTCTTTCTATAACTTGTTCACAAATACATCGCGGGCGAAATGGAATATTCCGCCACCGAAAACCATCTTCCACCGGACAATTTTCTCACAGCCGACCGGACATCCATAAGTAATCCCTTTCGACCGGCAAATATGATACACACGAAATAATCATGTATACAAAAGCCTCGGACTGAAGACTCGCCTTCGAAAAAGCGACTCAAAACCTAGCAACCATCTTTTATTTCATCTTCCAAGCCTTTAGCGCGCCGCTCTTTTAATCCACGAAACCTTCCGTGCTGAATCATTCCTTACTCACGTTTCACCCCAGTGTGACGGCTCACGAAAAACAAGAAGTAGATTCGATACCAGGAGCGCGCAACCAGCACAAAGCATCACCAAAAGAACATCCGGAAGCCTTTTAGCGAAAAGCAAAATACCTAACGACTGGACGATAGCCCCGGCGATCAGAAAAAATATGAAGCTGGTCCTCTCAAGAGCAAGGTGAAAAAGCGTGATGAGTTTTAAGACAGCATAAACAGACATGACAAGCCCGAATAGAACAATAAGCCTTAAATTGAGAAAACCATGAATATTCGCAACGGCGACCCCGCGACTGCCGGCGAAAAAACGTGCGCTCAAAACGGGAAAAAAGTGGTAGAACAAGGTTACCGCTGAAACAATCAGCAAAACCGCAGCCATGCTCAAATAAAGCATCCTCCTTGTTGATTTTCCCTGCGCCTTAAGGGCACTAACACGCGGAAACATCACGATTGAAATCCCGTCCGGGAAGAAAAAAACGGCTTTTCCCGCAAGTGCGGCGTAAGAATAAATATCCGCATCCTTACTCGAGAAAATCGCTTTCACTATGACCGCGTCTATCTGGGTAAGGAAAAGAATCAAAAACATGGTAGCGGCAACCGGTAAAAAATATTTCACAGCAGTAACCGGAGAAAAATCCGCCACTTCCGAAGTTTTTCCAAAGAAAAGGTTTGTGTTTGCCGCGACAATTGTCACTGTCACAACTATACCCGCTGCTGTGGCTGCTCCAATCGCGCCATAAACTCCGGTTCCGGCAAGTACAAAGAGAATTCCGAATAGAATGCGCAGGATAGCCGTCAAAACTGTCGCTCCCCCGAGAAAAACAAATCGCTCCATACCCTGAAGGATTCCATACGGTAGAGTAATATAGACTGACACCGCGATTGCGGACCCAAGAATCACAACATAAAGCGGGGATTCGAGTTTTAACCCCTTCGCGAGCGGTATCGCCACAGCCGTGCTTGCCACCATTATTCCCGCGCTTATATAAATAAACCACCGGGAAAAAAATCTTATGAGAACAACGATCTTGTCAGTTTCCCCGGTCGTGGTGAAACCAGCCACATATTTCGTGATTACCGTCTGGAAAGCACCAGCGCCGACTGACACAATAAGAAAGATAGCCGAAAGGGCGTAAAATTCTCCGAATGCGCCTGCTTTACCCAGAAAGCGCGTCATCACTATATTGAACGCGTAATTCAAGACACCCGCGGCGGTGACTGCGATCATCATCACGCCGAAAGCGCCTATTATGCTCTGTTTCAAATCTTTGTAAATTCTATTAAGCAGTTTATTTCGCGAAACTTCCGCTTGATCAGCCGTCATACAGACACCCTTTTACCGCATACTTCCTTTAGTCAAAAGCCCGGAAAACGATTTTAACGCTTTATAAAGAATCAACCAAAAAGAACACGCGAGTCTAAGGTGGGTTGTGGCTATAAAGCGATATATCGTAATAGAATAGGTAATAGTTGCGCTGGCGTGTTTAAGGATATCTTGAGAGGCGGTGCGAAATGGACGGGGAGTATAAAGCTTATTCATATCGCTGGGTTGTCCTAATAGTCTTTATGCTTGTCCTTGCGCTTCAGGCCTATCAATGGCTAACTTTCGCGCCAATTGAATCCTCAGTCGCAAAACTATTGGGAATAAAAGAAAAACCAATTCAGGCAACGCTTCTATCAACTGTCGGGCCTTTGATGTTTGTCTTCTTCGGTTCTCTGTTTGGCTCCATCGCTGATAAGAGGGGTTTTAAATGGAGCAGTTGTCTCGGTCTCACGATCATTGTTATTTCGACAGTCATCAAAGCCATAACCCCTCATGTGATCGACAGCCGAATAGCTCAATACTGGGTCTTTCTTCTTATGCAGATAGGATGCGGAGTTGGGGCTGTCTTTCTTATAGTCAATCTCTCCAAGATGCCAGTTAAATGGTTCCCTGAAGAACAAAGAGCACTTGCCACGGGGTTAACCACCATGGGTATGTATATCGGGACAGCAACAGGCCTGGCGCTTGTTCCTGCTATAGCCTCGATTCCGGAGAAAGCTAATCTACTTCAGATCCAGAACGGTTTGAACCGCGTTCTTATCATATTCTCAATCCTTATGGGCGTAAGCACTATCCTGTTCTTTCTGCTCGCAAAAGAAGAACCGCCCACGCCATCAGGTCCGATACCTGAGGAAGAAGTGCTTCCCATGAGAGAATCGTTCCCCCTTTTCATGAAACTGCCAAGTTTCAGGGCTTTAATGCTTGTCTCTCTCATCGGTTACGGCGTCTATATCGCGCTTACCGTGAAAATGGAGAGAATAATTACATTTCACGGGTTCTCGACAAGTTTCGCCTCTTTCGTAGCAAGTGCAATCACAATCGCTGGTATAGTTGGAGCAGCTGTATTGCCCGGCTTATCAGAAAAGGTTGGCTTGAGGAAGCCCTTCCTTATAATAGCTGCGTTGACTGTCCTTCCTACGCTGATCCTTATTGGTTTTATTGCAAACCGTCCCCTGGCAATTATAGCGGGCGCAACTCTTGGCTTCTTTCTACTTCCTGCTTTACCCATAACTTTCACAATCACGGCTGAGATAAAAGAGATCGGGACAAAACTTGCCGGCACCGCCGTTGGCACCCTTATGGGAATCGGGAGCATTGGTTCAGTCGCCGCGCCAGTGCTCATGGACGCTCTAGCAAAACAAGCGAATGAGAACGTCTATGATTACAGAATCTCAATGGTTGCATTAATCGTGATTGCCATAATCGGGACAATAGTCGTTTTCATCAGGGTCCCAGAAACAGGTCCCAGAAAGAAGGTTTAGCGCGTATTTCGCGCGCGGGCATTTTTTTAAACACAGTAAAGAGTACAGCCTAACATAGCACAAGAAAATTTTCGCAGGGCATGGTTTGCTGTGTTCCGCTTTCTTAAAAATGCGTTCGATTTCATTAATAAATTTTTTCTTGTCATACCCTGCATTTAAAATCACAGTAACAAGCAATATTGTCTCCGTACAAGCACATTAAGAAGGAGGTTGAAATGTCAAATAAAATGAGTGAATCCGAACACAAACGCACAAAGGGGTTACCCGACATGAAGGGCAAAGAAAAATGTGAAAAAAATTCTGAATTGACGCTCGAATTCAAAAAGAATAATTTCGCGACCCGGTTGGTAGAAACACTCGCGCTTGAGGACCCCTTCGAATCTGAGATACCGGGGACGAGGGATTGCGATTAAAACGTTTCCAGTTCCCGTATTAGAGAGCCCGTATATTTGCAAAGGTATCTACCATTAATTTGAGCCCGGTAAGCGCCAAAAAAATAATGCCAGAACCAGTAAGCTGAACAGCAAGATTAGTTTATTTTTTACGGTCAATATCCGTGCTCGAACAGCGGAGAAAGCTGCGCGACATACTATCTATATAGTTTCGAATACTCGCGTTATAAGGCTATGCGTATGAAAGATAATTTGAATCATCCCGAAAAATCATTTGAATACGTGCGCTCAAAGAAAAAAGTGAGCGTCCCTGTTGGCGGGATCGAGCAGAATATCGCCTTTTTCCTGACTTCACAACACGGCAATTATTCCAAAGCATTGTGCGGTGATTTGTCAGATGAGGAATATGAAGATCGCCTTTACGCTTTTTGGTCAATACTTCAGGCGTGCCTTTCAGCCACATGCGACGTATATTGCAGACTGTTCGCTCCTAATCACCTCGAGTTAATAGACCAGATTTTCCTGCCCTCTGGAGACGTTATCAAATTCGAGGATTTTGCGGAAAGAGCCCTCATCGCCGAAGTATGCACCGTTGAGTTTTCGGACTCCTCACATCTCTGCGTCGCTCTCCGTGACATAAAGGAAAAAATTCGCGAGAGTATTGCGGAAGACCCTCAATCAAAGGCATTGTGCGTCGCTACTCATCCTGGATTTCTTCCCCGTTTCGGAAGAAGAAACCACTTCAATCTTGGTTTCCACATCAACATAAGCAGGAATGATTCGCCCTATCTCGTTGATGTAGCTGAGATCGAGTCCGCGCTATCATGCCTGATGCCTTTTATTTCAAGCGGAGGAATCGGGCCAGAGGGATTTTGCATATCTCCTCAGAGCTCCGAACCAGCCGTTAGGTCGAACCTCGCCGACCGCCACAACGCCGCTCTACCCTATCGAGTTACAGTTAAAAAAAACGTGCGCATCGGCAGAAATATTACCGAAGAAGAGAGATTCCACATACCGGTTGACCCGCCTTATTCACTCGAAGGGGCCGCAATGGTTTTTTCCACGGCACAGCTACTCGTTGTCATGTCTTGCCTTGGACACCCTCCCCTTAACGGATTAAAACTCAAGAATCCCGTAAGAACTCGGGCGAGATGGTCAGAGAACTTCGACTGCAAATGCGCCCTTCGTACAAAGAAACGGGTCGGTGCCCGGGACCTTTTGCTTGCTCTCCGCTCACAAATTCTGCGGTTCCTCGAAAGATACTCGCTTCCTGAATCCCTGGAAGAAACAGCGGAAAAACTATTGAAGGGATCTCTCCTCGTGGCAAGCCAGGGGAATGAACTCGACGAATACCTTATTAATAAATTCGAGTATTTCACCAAGAGGTATCTATATGAAAGGCTTTTGAGAGATTACTTCGGCGTAAGTCTTCAAAGGTTCTCAACGCTAACTTCTATTTTATACAGACTGGGCATTCCGGCGAACGAAATTATCTCCCTTTCACCAAAGTCGCTAAAAAGAATGGTAGCCAGCCTGTCCTTGCACAGGTTCGATTTGATATCAACCATGATGCATGAAAACAGGGTGGATTACGCTGATTTAATAACCGGGGCTCACATTCACAAAAAAATAGAGGCAATAGAACTCTCCCTGGGGAGAATATACCCACCTCAAAACGACTTCCTTGAAACCCTTGAGGATAAGTACGTCGAACTCACCAGAAAAAAATATTCAGGTAAGCGCGAACTTACCAGAGCGGACGCGAGAAGGAGAATTATTCAATACCTCAAAACAGCATGGGCATCAGGGTCGTTTGATAATCTATGTGAATCTGACAGAGTCGCCTTCTATATGGACTGGTGCAACTTTTTCGCA
>MU158455.1:5885-11322 GCA_015711695.1 Candidatus Geohydrothermomicrobium daggyaiense | reverse complement strand
GCGTATTCTATAGGAATTTTTGATAACAAGTCGCTTGAGTTGTTTTCGAGATATACAACGATAACTGGATCGCCGTTTCTGCTCGATATACCAATTCCGGTCACACCGGAGATTGACATGACCTCAGGCTCGAGCATGTTCTTAGCCCTTACTATACCCGTATGCTTGAGCAAGACGATCGCCTTTGCGGTTGCCTGTGGTGGGTAGGATTCCATAATAGGTCCGGTTAACTTTACTTCAACTTTATCGCCGATTTTCAGTTCACCAAATTTCAAAGTGGTTTCACGCCCGGAGATTCTCGATACTATCCTGGTCTTTTTAGTCACACTGATACTGGCTTTGTCAAGCTGCGTTTCGGGGTCTTTTTCGCCTTCGACAAATATATAACCGAGGTAATCCCCTCCGGGTGTCCTGGCAATACCGAGATCTGAGATGAATCCGACTATGTCGGCGGATTTTGATCCGCCTTCACGGTTGGTTTGTGTACCGCATCCCGATAGGGAAAATCCCAGGATAAAGGCGCAAAAGAAAAGTGTAGCGATACTTATTGTGTGCTTTAGAACCCGGCTTATAGAAGCAAAACTCATCTTAACCTCCGAAAACGGCATGTCCTTTAAAAGATCCATCATCAATTTAAGACGCCTGAAACTACAAGAAAGTTTCTAGTAGTGTAGCGTGATTGGAACTACCAGTGTGTATGTCTCTCTTTACGGCAATCTTCAATTATTCGTTTTTTAAAACTCGACTCATTAAAGGGTCGCAAACGACAATTCGATAGTAATAACTGAAGAGTTTTTTGGCATTAAGTGTGAGGAAATGGCAGTGAATAGAAAAGATCCTCAAAAAGACAGGCGCGACCAGGAAAAAAATTCTTCCCCGGAGCTCGAATACAGGATGGGGAAAATATTTTCAAGCCTTGGTCACGGCATGTATGTGGTTGATAAGGACAGACGAATCATCATGTGGAACAAAGCCTCTGAATATATTCTCGGATGGCAATCAGAAGAGGTGCTTGGACTTGATTGTGAAGAGTTTATTGGGCACGTGGACGATAGTGGAAATAACATATGCGAAAGCAGTTGTCCGCTTAAAAAATCGATGAATGAGGGACGAACAGTTTTTGCGGGAACGGTGTGGGCAAAAACGAAGTCAAGGGAAAAAAAGCCGGTTAACGTGAGCTGCGCCCCCGTTTTAGATGATTCTGGCGAAGTTTATGGCGCGGTCGAGGTCTTTTCAGATGCGACGCTCGAGAAGATGATAGACAGGATGAAAACTCAGATGTGCTCGGTGGTTGCGCACGAGCTCAGGACCCCGCTCACTGTAATGAAACTTTATCTAGACATGCTTATCGATCAAGATCCTGGGGAAATAAATGATGAACAAATGGAGATGCTGCGCATATTGCAGGACAATGTAGACAGGCTCGCGTCTTTAGTTGATGATCTGCTGGACCTTGAAAGAATTGAGAGCGGTCGTCTTGTGCTCCATTTAGAAGAGCTCGACTTGCAAAGCATTGCGAGCGAACTTATCGAGGAATTCAAACCCCTTGCGATTGAGAAAGGTTTGACTCTGAAATCAAAGATGTCGCATGTTCCTGAAATATCCGGGGATCGCAAACTAATACGTCAAGCGTTGTCGAACTTGATAAGCAACGCGATCAAATACACGAATAAAGGGTCGGTGGAAATTTCTCTGAAAACTGAAGGCGAGTCTATTGTCTTCGAAGTTACCGACACTGGTGTTGGAATTCCGCCGGATGAGTTGAAGCATCTGGGCGAGAGATTCTTCCGCGCTTCAACTGCTCAAGTATCTGAAAAGAAAGGGAGCGGTCTTGGTATCGCGATAACCAGAGAAATACTTGATAAACACAAAGCGGAGATGAAGGTGAGCAGCGCTCCTGGGATCGGTTCGACATTCAGAGTCATTTTTCCCATGTTAAATTCTCGAACCACGGCGCAAAAAGGGGGTGATGATTTTGTCCAGTAATGCGCGCGAGAACGGCACAAAAACGATTGTTATCGCCGAAGATGAACCTCAGATCGCAAATATCGTCAAGTATAAGCTCGAGAAATCCGGCTATAACGTGCTGTGGGGTGAAAATGGGAGAAAGGCGCTCGAAATCTTAAACGAAAACGACGCTGACCTTGTGATTCTTGATTTGATGATGCCCGTGATGGATGGATTCGAAGTTCTCAAAAACCTCAAGTCTAACCAAAAGACAAAGGATATACCGGTAATAATTCTGACCGCGAAAAGGATGGAAGAGGATGTTCTTAAGGGTTTCGACCTCGGAGCGGAGGATTACGTTATCAAACCCTTCAGCGTCTCTGAGGTGCTGGCTAGGGTTAGACGGATAATTGGTGATTGAGGCAATGGCATGAAAGCTTTTTATTGGAAATGCGAATGGATTGAAGATCTATTCGTTGCAAAGCGTGGCGGCTTTTTAGTTGTATTTTCAACTTTGCCAGCCACATACGGTGAAGGTGCTGTTCGAGCGGTGACTCTGGCGGTCATTTCGATTTTTGCTTTAACGTTATTGTTGTTTTTTGGGCTTATCCTTTTGAGGTTTATTGGCACAAGGCGAGAGAAAACAATTGAAAAGAGAAAGGAGCGCATCAGGACTCTCGTTTACGAACTTATCGCAGAAGAGCAATTCCAAGACCGGGCATTAGAGATGTTTTCAAAAAATATTGCAAGAAATGATCTGAAACACTTGCGGTCTGTTCTCCTTGAAAACGCAAGAGTTCTAAAAGGCAAAGAAAGAGAGATCCTTTCCAGTGTTTATGATGGCTTGGGTTTTGCTGATGAGGACCTGAGAATACTTAAGAGAGGATCACGATTGAAGAGAGCTGAAGCCGCGGTCAGGCTTGGAACGATGAGGATTTCGAGGGCTACATCTTATCTTATCGACACTCTCTCTGATGCAAGTGGAGAACTCGAATTCTGCTGTTTGAATGCCCTCTCTAAAATAGGAACCCCGAAGGCGCTGAATGCGGTAGCGGATTACATTGTTTCAGCTTCAAAGATTGAGAGCATAAGGGTAGCGGAGGTTGTGCTCGAGAAAAGGGAAGAATTTTCCATTTATGTGAGGAAATGGATTGATCAGACCGCTGCGAATCCGGAGCGCCTTGGACTGGTCATAGATCTTGTCGGCGCCATGAGAGACGCAAATTCTGTTCCTGTGTTGATATCTCTGCTTGAGCATTCTGACGAGACAATAAGGTCGAAAGCCGCTTTTGCCCTTGGCATTATTGGTGATTATCATGCGTGCTCCTCACTTCAGCGCCTTTTGAATGACGCGAGCGCGCGTGTCAGGGCGGTCACGGCTGAAGCTCTAGGCAGGCTCCAGTGTGAGGATGCTATTGGAGCGCTTGGAAGAGCTATTGGGGATTCCTCTTTAAGCGTGAAGATGAACGCCGCTATTGCCCTTTCAAGACTTGGAGAACGGGGAAGCGCGGTTCTGGAAAAAAGTCTTAAAGTGCTTGATGCTTCGGAAAGGTCAATTGCTGCAGAAGTGCTTGAGCGCGACGAGATTCTTCATGATGAGAGACCCCTTGGAGGCGATTGAGGTGTGGGCATCAGAGGCACAGCTGGAACTGCTGTTATAGTATTCAATCTGTTTGTGCTTTTTTACTTTGCCGCGATAAACAGCATCTATCTTGCGTTGTTTTTAGCTGCATTTGTAGAATCAATCAGGTACAATCGTCGCAGGAAACTTGTGGACTTATATGAGATCTTTCGCTCGCCGCTTACACCCTCGATTTCTATTTTGATACCAGCTTTCAACGAAGAGAAGACCATTGCTGACTCGGTGAGGTCGACCCTTCTTCTAAGGTATCCCAGGTTTGAAGTAATAGTAATAAATGATGGTTCTTTAGATAAGACGCTGGAGGTTTTAAAGAAGAGATTCGATTTGAGAAAAGTATCTAAAGCTATTGAGTACAGGATTCCATGCGAGGAAATAAGGGCAGTATACATATCACCAGAATATGAGAATTTGGTAGTTGTTGACAAGATAAACGGCGGTAAATCAGACGCTTTGAATGCTGGAATCAACGTGAGCAGGTATGACCTGGTTTGCGTAATAGATGCGGATTCAATACTCGAGCCAGAAGGCTTGCTAAAAGTCGCAAGACCATTCATAGAGAATCCCGCTCAAACGGTCGGCGTGGGCGGTCTCGTAAGAATATTGAGCGGATGCAGGGTTGAGGGCGGGGCTGTCACGGAGGTGCGGTTGCCGCGCGGATACTGGGCTAACATGCAAATTGTGGAATACTTGAGGGCATTTCTGGGTGGAAGGATTGGCTGGAGCGTTTTCAGAAGCCTTCTCATTGTTTCAGGCGCTTTTGGTCTTTTCAAAAGGGAAGCGGTAATCGAGGTCGGTGGTTACAGAAGGGAAACTGTCGGGGAGGATATGGACATCGTTGTTCGCATGCACCGCCTGCTCAGAGAACAGAAGCGAAAATACCGTATAATTTTTGTTCCGGATCCTGTTTGCTGGACTCAAGCGCCAGAAAGCTGGCGCGACCTGGCAAGGCAGCGCGACCGGTGGCAGCGTGGTCTTATTGAGACAATCACCTCTAACACTGGCATGCTGTTGAACCCTAAATACGGTGTGGTAGGACTTTTTGGCATGCCGTATTTTTTCTTCTTCGAAATGATCGGTCCGGTGATTGAGCTTTTGGGATATGCCGCTGTTGTGATTGCTTATATCCTTGGAATGATCAACACGAGGTTCTTCATTCTATTTCTTTCCCTCGCTTTTGTTTATGCGGTAGCAATCTCAATGATCGCGGTTCTTCTTGAGGGTATGGCGCTCAAACACTATCCGAGAATCAGAGCTTTATTGAAGCTGGGGATATATAGCGTGCTTGAGAATTTCGGTTATCGTCAGTTAAACGCGTGGTGGAGAACAAAAGCTTTTTTAACGTATTTCACGCGAAGGCGGCAATGGGGAGTTATAAAAAGAAAGGACTATGAGGAGAAACCCGAACCATCTTTTGAAAAAACAAAATCCGATCGTGTACGTGGAGTATACAGGCGAGCTCAAGTTTATGTACTTGTTATTTTTCTTTTTGCTTTGCTAGCTTCTGGCTTGTTATACATAGCTTTCTTTCTGGGCAGGAAAAATGTCGATCACCTTTCCGGCGCGCCAGTCCCCGTAAAGGATGACTATTTGATGTATACACGCGCTAAAGGTAAGTATTTTGAGATAAACACTATTGCGGGCTGGAAAAAGTTTACCGTCAAAGGGGTCAACTTAGGAAGCGCCCTTCCCGGCAAGTGGTTTTCTGAGTTTCCCTCCAGTGAAAAAATTTATTTGAACTGGTTTGAGAGAATCGCGGCTTTGAATGCAAATGTCATAAGGGTCTATACACTTTTTGATCCGGTCTTCTACAGAACTCTTAAGAGGTTCAATTGTTCTTCCCGTAACAAA
>MU158455.1:0-5875 GCA_015711695.1 Candidatus Geohydrothermomicrobium daggyaiense | reverse complement strand
GAGATATGGCCTGATGATGAAGCTCCGGGTGACAACCTTTATGATCAATCCTATGTTATGAGGTATAAAGAGGAGATTGAACTTAACGTTCGCGCTCTCATGGGAAAATCGGAAATCAAGAAGCGTCACGGCAGGGCATGGGGAAAATACGATTCAAACATTTCCAATTATCTTCTCGGTATCGTCATTGGAAGGGAGATAACCTGGGAGGAAGCAAAGTCGACGAATGAGAAAAATCCCCAGCATACTGGGTATGCGGGAAAATATGTTTCGGCAAAATCTGGCTCCAATGCGGTAGAAAGATGGGTCGCTGAAATGTGCGACCACACGGCCGCGAAACTTAAAGAAAACGGATTCGTATGTCCTGTAGGTTTTGTTAGCTGGCCTACGCTTGATCCTATGATTCATCACACAGAGAACACTCCCGGGGTTTTAAAGGAGATGCAGCATGAAGATTCTCAGGTGCTAAATCCTGAACGCATTGTGCCATCTCATGGTTATCCTGCTGGTTTGTTTGGATGCTATCACATATATCCTCACTTTCCCGATTTCATGTATAGGAAGCCAGAGTATTCATACTATCGAGATAAAAAAGGGATACTGCGGTACGGTGGGTACCTGAGGGAGTTCATGAAAAATCATCCCGAGTACCCAGCGCTTATAGGCGAATTCGGGATTTCAACTTCGCTTGGCTGTGCGCATAAGCATCCCGAGGGATTTCACCATGGACGGGTTGAGGAGAAAACCCAAGGGCTCCAACTTGCGAGGATGTATCGCGCTATATTGAAAGAAGGATATGCTGGCGGCATGATCTTTGAATGGCATGATGAGTGGGCGAAAAAATCCTGGGTTGAAATGTGCTACATGATTCCTTACGCAAGACACATATACTGGCATAATACTTTCGACCCGGAGCAAGCTTACGGAATTGTCGCACATGAACCGGCCAGAAAGCCTTTTAGAGGTTCGGAAAAGGCTTACTTCAAGCAGGACGCTTTGGAAAGCAAAGTATTTTCTATTGAAGGACTGGACCTTGATTACAACGAGGCATTTCTTTTCCTGAGGTTAAAACTCTCCGGGAAATCATGTCGCTATTTTAAGCCCGGGGGCACGGAAAATGTCTCTTTACTGATCGCAATAGACACATTTGGCGATTTAAACGGTACGAGGCGATTGCCTCATCCTCAAATTCCATTGCTTCCCACTGGAGTCGAGTTTCTTTTAAAAGTAAGTGCTCGCAAGGGTGCTGTCCTTCTGGCAAGACCAGACTATAATCGAGGCGACTCGAAATTCAGCGCGAATCCCTCAAATGACCCCGATTTCAAGGAAGTCAAAGTACTTGTTAACCGCGAGCAGGTATCAGATAGAGATGGAACATTATTTCCGGCTGTTTATTTCAATCAGAGCATTCTTTCATACGGGGATTTTCGTTTTGAGAGCAAAAAATACAATTCACTTGCACATTATTTTGTGGATGATCAAACCGGTTCCATTGTTTTTCGGCTTCCCTGGGCTCTCTTAAATGTGAGCGATCCTTCTTCGCGAAGAGTTCTCTATGATTCGAGAGAGAATCTTCCAGCAGGACCTGCGGAACTTTGGCTGTATTCGGGGATTGATTCGATTGGGACGAGGAAAACCAAAGGTTTTAAATTCTATATCGCTGCTATCAGAAATGAGAAAATTGTTGATCTCGGACCAAGGGGCAAAGGTGGCTTTAAGCCTGATACAGAAAGATTTTTCTGGAAGAGTTGGGATGAACCTGTGTTCGAAGAGCGCCTGAAAAAAAGTTATCCTATAATTAGGAAACTTTTCTCAGAGGTGCGATCTTTCCCTGAATGAAGAACCTTTTCTTATGCTTCAAGACCCACTTTCCTTCATTCGCCAGTCTCAGTTCAAAGTAAAGATCTATGCCTCAGTGTTTTGCGCACACGGATTTTTTTGCTTAGAGAAAAGCAGTACACGCGTGATGGAAAATTTAAGGTCTGGCTCTTGAAGGATGCGATAGTAAAATGCAAACGGGGGTTTCTACGCCCGAATTTATTCGAGTCTTTGGGATGCCTGATTCAAAAATTGTCTTTACAGGATGTCGCTAAAAATATTTTTCAAAGTTTATAAAGCCATTATTAAGACAAAGATAAAGATAACTTATTGCATTAGGCTGTTTTTGGGGCTTTCTTACAGCCTTATCTTCATATTTCCTGAATTTTAAGGCATTTTTCATTGCGAAACTGATATTTGAAGTTCTGAATAGTTTCGTTTTTTGCCTAGTTCGATATAAGAAGGGCGCGGTTTGGTGTAATTGGAAAGACTTGTGCTTTTTGCCAGAAGCCACCAAAGCTTTTGCGGTGCGTGGGAGCCATTGATACCAGTGCAAGATGCGCGCCGGGTATAACGAAGAATATGCCAAAAGTCGTGCTTGCAGGCTCCAATTCGATTGAGTCCTGGCGGTGTTAATGAAGCTATATTTAGCGAATTTTCTGTGAGGTACCGGATTATTTGACGTTCTTTCCGAAAATTGAAGCTCCATCCTTTAAACCTTCAGGAGGCACGTTTTTGTTAGCACGGGGGTGAGCGTAAATAAAATCCAGTAGAGAGTGTCTGGACGATAAGATCGCATGCAGATATCGCCGGCGCGTTCGAAAAATCGCCGAAGCCTACTAAGTATTTAGTTTGTCATTCTGGTCTCAATAACACTTGTGCCGTTTGTGATTTCGATTAATGGCTCTGCTGGGGCATCTTATTTCTTTAGTTTCCCTAAACAAGGGGAAATGCACTCGCCGTGTATGTTGCTTGAGGGAGGAAAAACTCTTTAGAATGTGGGAGTTTCTTGCTCGGAGATAAACTGCGCTATCAGCCTCTGGTTCTTTCTCGTATGGAAAGGAAATTACAGCGGCATCGGTTGCCAGAACTCAAGTTTTCTCGAGATCAAAAAGAAATCGATGTTTAATTTCAGAACCCACAAAGAATGATGAACGAAAGAACGCATAACAAATATTGTGAGAGACCGCAAGATGAATGGAGTGAGTTTATATCTTGTGCAGTTAACAAAGTCCCATACGGGCGAAGCACTTGAAAGTTCGCGTGCTGGCATTTTTGTATTAGGACTAGTTAGAGTCCCAGGATGCATGACAAACATTGAGAAGAGTCGAATGATTTATCGAGAGTGTGAAATCCAGTCAATGATTTACTCGAGCATTATTTCGCGAGCACGGTAAAACATTTGTGAAGGAATTTCGAGCGTTATGCGAAAAAAACCACTTTGCCTTATTTCCAATCGAGCGCTTATTAGACTGGAATTGGATTTTCGGCAACATTGGGAAAGATCTGCTCCGGAGGGATGAACGCAATAAAGCACTGTTATTATTTTTCTGATTGCGTTGAAAGCGCCGCGGAAAATGATTTTCGGGAAGTTTTTGTTGAACGAGGTTAATCAGGATAGGAGATTATTTTTGCGGTGTATAACTCTACGCTCAGGCTAGTTTAAAAATTGCTTGGCAGGCGACACCCATTCCTATGATTTTATAAAACAAATACCCAAAACATAGGATCGGATTTTTTCTTAAATCTTTTTGTTTTACCCCTTATTAGTTGCGTTTGTCGCATTTGGGGATATGAATAGCGTCCTTTTATTACATGTTAGCATCAGGCTTTAAACTGTTATTTGACCGCATTAGTTCAGGAAATTATAATATCACCGCAATTTGACAATTTAATAATATGGCGCACGGGTGGCAATCAGCCTCAATAGGGAAGCCGGTGAGAATCCGGCGCGGACGCGCCACTGTGATGGGGAGCGACCCGCGATAACCACTGGCGGAATGCCGGGAAGGGCGGGAAGCTGTGAACCGAGCCAGGAGACCTGCCCGTGTGCGTCACCGATATCCCTCGCGCATGGGAGAGTCGGGTCAGCATAAACCAAACCGCCCATCGAGATCGAGGGGCGGTTTTCGTTTCTGGTTTATCTGCCCGGCGTTTGACGAAGAAGGGAGGTGCTGCCGGGTTTTGTTTTCTGATTCAGTCAGACGTTTTGGGGTTTAATTTTTGCACGATTGCCGAAGAGTAAAAAAGGAGGAATTATGCGCATGAGGTTTGTTTATAAAGTGGGTATGCCTATCGCCCTAATTGCCATCGTGTTCACTCTTCTTAGCGGTCACGCCTCGGGTTACGCCATGGGGGAATGGTGCCAGTATCAAAAAGACGAACTGAATTCAGGGTTTATGGATGTAACTCTTCCGAAAAACTCAAATGTGTTGTTCAGAACGAAAAATATTCATGCCAAAGATGGAAGTCAGCCTGTAATTTCGGGCAACAGGGTTTATGTTTACGCTGGACAGGCGGGTGTCTCGGGAGCAATATACTCATACAGAATCCCTGAGGGAAAAGAGCTCTGGAAAACTGCTATAGAACCGGTGAGCGCATTTGATAGCTGGTCTTCTCCCGCCGTCTCAAATGGTGTCGTGTTTGTTGGCTCAGGCTCAAAGGTTCATGCAATCGACGCTTCAAGCGGAAAGATTCTCTGGGTTAAAGATCTTTCGAAGATTAAAAGCAACGCCCAGATAGTTAACTCATCGCCGACTGTTTCGGGTAACTACCTTTACATAGGTGATTACGTGAATGGATGCTATTACTGCCTTGACGTCGCAAAAAAAGGCGCGCTCGTCTGGGAATTTTCCACCGACCCCCAGACAATTGCAATGTCAACTCCATGCGTTGATGGGGATAGGGTATTTGTGGGACAGGGTGCAGCGTTCGGAGCAAGCGTCTCGCCAAACGGGAAGGTCTGGTGTCTGGATAAAAAATCGGGTAAGCCGGTTAAAAGCTGGGGAAATAATGGCTTTTTTCAGACCGATGGCAAGAAAGACGTGAACGGCTCTGTCGCAGTTTACGGAAAGTTCATCTATTTCACAGACTATTCATTTAATCCCGCGGACTCATATAACTGTCACCTGTACTGCTTAGACAGGGACACCGGGAGACTCATGTGGAAGGAAAAAGTTTTCGGCTCCGATGGCACGCCAGCTGTCAGGAATGGATGTGTTATCACCGCGGGGCAGCAGCCCGCCCCCTGGCCACAGCCAGGCACTAACTGGGTGAGCGCTTTTAAGGTTGACACGGATAAAGGGCAAAAAATCGCAAGGGTATGGGAGAGAAAAGGAATAGGTGGATTCAACTGTTCACCTGCAATCGCAGGCGACTTCGTTGTGGTAGGAAATACCGACCCTTCAGCCTGGCCAATATCAGGTAAAGGTATTTTTGTTATCGATATAAAAAAAGGGAAAACCGTATGGGATAGCGAGGAAGGCGGAGGTTCTGTCGCTTTAAGCGAGTATGGAATCCTAAGTATTGGCGGCGGCAAACTCGTTTGCTTTGGGTCTGGAAGGCGAGCGCCTACGGAGTTTTACTTCGCGGAGGGCTGCACAAGAACAGGGTTTCAGGAATGGATCTGTCTTGAAAATCCTGAAAATCAGAAAGTGGGTGTTTCAATTAACTATATGCTTGGTGACGGAACAAATCTCACGCAGAGGGTCACACTCCCGCCTCTTTCCAGAACGACCGTTGACGTGAATGCCTTCGTTGGTCCGGAAAAGGATGTTTCCGCGAAAGTTACCGGAAATGGATATTTTATTGCGGAAAGGGCGTTGTATTTCCAGAACTGGGGATTGAGAGGCGGCGAGCAAGTTCTTGGCGCGACTGAACCTAAAAACAGACTGTTTTTCGCCGAGGGCACCACTAGAGAGGGTTTCCAGATGTGGCTGGCGATTCAGAATCCTGAGAATAGTGACGCGAAGGTAGTCCTCACTTTTCTTTTTGCCGATGGAAGCACACCGGTTCAGGAACTGAAAACAGTGAGGAAAAAGAGTCGGGAAACTGTGGA
>JACVIW010000053.1 GCA_015711695.1 Candidatus Geohydrothermomicrobium daggyaiense | reverse complement strand
CCGATTCAATTTGCTCTTCTCTACCCGGAAAGAGAATCATGTCCGGCATCGTACCTATCCCTTGAAGAATACGGCACCCTCTCTTTTGAGCGGATTGACAGCAAGAAGTACCCATGTCTGGAGCTTGCCCGACGAGCGGGCGCGGCCGGTATGACTTATCCGACGGCGCTAAACGCCGCTGACGAGGTCGCGGTCATGGCTTTTTTAAGAGGTACGATAAAGTTCACTGACATCCCGCATATTATCGAAAATGTTCTCGAAAAACACGAAACTCTTTCTGGGACGACGGTTGATGAGATAATGGAAGCGGACGCAGTTGCTCGCTCAATCGCCGAGGCGATTATCAGAAGAATTGAAAAAGAGAGGATGAGTTGATGATAGTTATATGGGTCTTGCTTGGCGTCATAGCGGTGGCGGTTATAATACTGGTTCACGAACTCGGACACTACCTTGCCGCGCGCGCAGTTGGAATAAGAGTTCAGCAGTTCTCCATCGGGTTTGGACCGGAGATTACAGGATGGGATAGGGGTGGAACCAGGTATTCCCTAAAATGGTTTCTTGCCGGAGGAAGCGTGAGGATTTTAGGGATGAACCCTGACGAAAAGGTGAGCGAAGATGATTTTCCGCAAAGTTACTACGGTGTTCCGCACTGGAAACGCGCGGTCGTAGTGCTCGCGGGCTCTTTCACTCATGTGCTGCTTGTCATG
Organism: Candidatus Geohydrothermomicrobium daggyaiense; assembly: GCA_015711695.1. Taxonomy (GTDB): domain Bacteria; phylum Actinomycetota; class Geothermincolia; order Fen-727; family JACVIW01; genus Geohydrothermomicrobium; species Geohydrothermomicrobium daggyaiense. The sequence continues at coordinate 10,658 of JACVIW010000053.1, read as the reverse complement.
ATTTTGTTTTACCTGATTTACTGGCCGGTTGGCGTGCCCGTGCCGAAGGGTAAAGTCGGTGAGGTGACAAAGACAATCCAGACATATGATGGCGAAGAATTACCATCCCCTGCGTATGAGCACGGACTCAAGAAAGGGGATTTAATTATAAGCGTGGATGGTGTTCGGATCGAAGACTGGAACGACCTCGTCGAAAAACTCTCTTCCAGGCCGGGTGAGGAAGTGGAGCTCGAGATATTAAGGCAGGGCAGGAAGATCAAGAGAACAGTAAGACTTCTCTCCATTGATGGAAGGGGCGTTCTTGGGATAAAGGTTGACCTCAAAGATACCTTGAACAAGAAATCAAATCCGCTCAAAGCCGCTGTATATTCCGTTCAGACGACCGGGAAACTCTCTGTTTTGCTGCTCAAGGCTTTCGGTTCGATATTTTCGGTGAGGACTTTCAAAATACTTATAGGGAAAGCGCAGCGCACACCGGAAAGCCCGAGAAGCATTGTGGGCGCTGCGCAACTCGTAGCTCAGGCCGCGAAATACGGAGTAGCGGAATTTCTCGCGATGCTCGCACAGATAATCCTTTTTCTCGCTATTTTTAATCTGCTGCCCCTACCACCCTTGGACGGCGGACACATCATCGTAATAATTTTTGAAAAGATTTTCAGGAAAAAAGTTGACATGAGGAAACTAACGCCTGTAGCGATCCTGGTCATTGTGGTTCTGGCTGTAATTGCTTTAAGGCTTGCGATTCTCGATATTATGCAGCCCCTTCCCCTTCCCTGAATGTAAGAGGGAAAAAATGCGTTTGGGTGTTTTGGAAATGCAACGTAAGAGAACAAGGAAGATCATGCTTGGCAACCTCCCGATAGGAGGCGGAGCGCCTATAAGCGTTCAATCGATGACGAACACTCCGACCTCCGATACCCGAGCGACACTCAGGCAGATACGCAGGCTTGAGGAGGTCGGTTGCGATATTGTCAGGGTTGCCGTTCCAGATAATGATGCCGTAGGTTCTCTTGAGAAAATAGTGCGGAAAACTGACCTTCCAGTGGTGGCTGATATTCATTTTGACCATAGGCTCGCCATCGCTTCACTTTCGGCTGGTGTTGCGGGCATACGCATCAATCCGGGAACTCTCGGCGGAAGGAGGAATCTCGTCAGAGTGGCGAAGGAATCAGCGATAGCTGGCGTCGCGGTGAGAATAGGGGTCAATAGCGGCTCCCTTGAGAGGCGGTATAGGCGCGCGGGCTCGCATGCTGAGGCTGGGGAGCTTGTCAAAAGCGCTCTTGAGGGTGTCAGGGTTCTCGAAGAATGCGGGGTAGAAAACATAAAGGTGTCCGTAAAAGCGTCTGATGTTCCAAGAACTATTGAAGCCTACCGCCTTGTCTCACAAAAGACCGATTGGCCGCTTCATGTTGGGGTCACTGAAGCTGGCACGGTTTTCTCCGGCACGATCAAGAGCGCGGTGGGAATTGGAGCCCTTCTTTCCATGGGTATAGGGGATACGATAAGGGTTTCTCTGAGTGCGTCTCCTGTGGAGGAAGTGAAGGTGGGGAAAAAGATTCTCGCGTCTCTTGGTTTGCGAAGGGAGGGCGTCGATGTTGTTTCTTGTCCGACGTGCGCGAGGGCTGAGATAGATGTCATAAAATTGGCTAAACTTGTAGAGCGCCGCCTTGAGAGCGTTAGCGCGAATCTGAAGGTTGCTGTAATGGGTTGTGCGGTAAACGGTCCGGGTGAGGCTAAGGATGCAGACATTGGTGTCGCGGGCGTGAAGGGCGGCGCCATCATATTTAAGAAAGGGAAAATAGTGACCAGGGTCGCGCCAGATGAGGTTCTGGACCGACTTATGGAAGAGATTGGTTCATTGTCTGGTGGGTTTTGATCTTTCAAAGGAGGATAAGGATTTTGAATTTTTCCAGAGTGACTGTACCAACTCTTAAGGAAAAACCCGCCGATGCCGAAATCGCTAGCCACGAACTGCTGATAAGGGCGGGAATGATGAGAAACGTCGCCGCGGGCATATACACATTTCTTCCGCTTGGCGCTTCAGCGTTAGCGAAAGTAGAGAACATAGTCAGGGAGGAGATGAACCGCGCGGGCGCCTGCGAGATAGTTTTGCCGAACCTCCATCCCGCTGAGGCATGGCGGGAAAGCGGAAGGTGGTTCCAGTACGGTCAGGAGATGATGCGGCTTACAGACAGGCAAGGAAGGGCGTTTTGCCTTGGACCCACAGCTGAAGAACTCGTGACGCTCGCGGTTGCGAAAAGCGCTCCCTCATACAGAGACCTTCCCGTCAACCTTTACCAGATTCAGACAAAATACCGGGACGAGATAAGACCAAGGTTCGGGCTTTTGAGGTGCCGGGAGTTTCGCATGAAAGACGCGTATAGTTTCCACGCCTCTTATGAAGACCTTGATGCTACATATAAAAGGATGTACGAGGCGTACGTCGCTATGGCGAAGCGATGTTCGCTCGACGTGAGGGTGGTTGAAGCGCCGACGGGTCTTATTGGGGGCGATGTCTCTCACGAGTTCATGGTTTTGTCGGGCGTTGGAGAGGACATAGTTGTTCACTGCCTTAACTGTGATTATGGCGCGAACGCGGAACTGGAAAAACACCAACCCGGAAGAAGATTTGGAACTGATAGTTCCTATCCTCTGGAGGAAGTCCATACACCAGGTCTTGTGAGCGTGACGGAAGTAGCTTCTTTTTTGGATTCTTCCGCGAACAACGTTATCAAATGCGTTCTTTATGTGGCGGGGGACGAACTCATAGCCGCATTCGTGCCGGGCTACAGGGAGTTGAGCGAGGTGAAACTCGCGAGAGCACTCGGCACGGATAATTTTCACCCAATGAGGGAGGACGAAAGGGAATTATTCCCTCAGGTTACAGTTGGGTTTGTTGGTCCCGTTGGGCTTTCCGGGGTAAGGGCGCTCTTTGACGAGGAGCTGAAGGGCAAAAAAGGGCTCATATGCGGGGCGAACAGGCTCGATTACCATTATCGCGGAGTAGAGGAAGGCAGGGATTTTAAAGCTGAACCTCTTGTTGACATAGCGCTTGCCACAGACGGGGACAGATGTGTGGTATGTGGCAGCGAGCTTATTGTGACTCGGGGGATCGAGATAGGTCACATATTTAAACTCGGGGAGAAATATTCAAAACCGTTGAATGCCCTGTTCACCGACGCTGACGGTAGTCTCAAGCCTATCGTAATGGGAACATATGGCATTGGCACTTCAAGAATGCTTGCCACTATTGTTGAGCAGCATCATGACGAGAAAGGAATAAAATGGCCGAAAGCCATTGCCCCTGTTGATGTTGAAGTAATAACTCTGAATCCTGATAGAGAGGAGCAGTTAATCGCTGGAAGGGAAATATACGAGAATATGATAAAAGCTGGATTTTCTGTTCTTTTAGACGAAAGGGAACTCTCAGCAGGGGTCAAGTTCAATGATGCTGACCTGATAGGCATCCCCGTCCAGGTGATAATTGGAAGAAAGACATCTGAACAGAGGACGATTGATCTTAAGGTGAGATATACGGGGGAAAGATTTGAATTCCCAGCCGATGGTATAGAGGAAAAGATAATAAAGGTTTTCAACGATATATGCTGATACTAAACTTAAATCCCGTCTTTTTGGGATTAGGAGATCGGTACCAGGAGAAATGAAAGAGGAGAAGGAGAAGCTCGACAGCGTACAACGACCTCTGCCCCAAAGGCGGGGCGAGAAAATCGAAGAAGGCTTAAGGTGGTTTTCGAACTATTTTTTTAAACCGTTTCTTTATCCGTTTGAGATTCTTGGGCTTTCACCTAATTTAATAACCTGCCTTGGTATTGCTTTTGCGCTCGCTTCGGGGTATTTGATTGGGACTGGCTCGATTCCGCTGGGCGCGTCGTTCTTTGCCATTTCGGGCGTGCTCGATATAATCGATGGGCATGTGGCCAAGAAGCTAAATCTTGTGAGTCTTTTTGGCTCTTTTCTTGATTCTTTCTCAGACCGGATAAGCGACGCGGCTATTTATACGGGTCTGATCCTCTATTTCATGAAGCGATCCGATGGCTTGCTTACCGGTTTAACCATCGTGCTTCTTGTGAACTCATTCCTTATAAGTTACGTCAGAGCAAAAGCTGAGTCCCTTGACGTCGAGTGCAAGGCTGGGCTTATGGCACGTGCTTCGCGCTTCCTGTTGTTAGGCGCAGGTCTCTTTTTCAACGGAATCTCACCATGGGCACTGAAAATCTCCATTTCGATTCTCGCCATTCTTCTACTGGAGACACTTATCGAAAGAGTTTATGTTGTCTGGAGGCAGTTGAAAGGTCGTGCGGTGGTCTGATTGAGTTTCGTTTATCATGTTTTCCGCGTTTCCGAGAAAATAGTGGCAAGGCTGCCGATTGGGGTCTCAAAGGCCATTGCGAGGGCCGCGGGTACGCTATATTATTACGCCTTTCCCCGCAAGAGAAAGATTGTCAAAAAAAATATGAGAAGGGTCCTCGGGGCGGGTGCTTCAAAGAGGGATGTAGCGAAGACGGCGAGGTCATCTTGTAGGTATTACGCGGAATACTGGATAGACATATTGTGGCTTCCCACCCGTTCGAGAGAATATATCCTCGAGCGTTTTTCCAAGATAAATGAAGAGCCGCTAGTTGAAGTAGTGAAAAAAGGGAAAGGCGTGATAGTTGTTCTGCCGCATTTCGGGTCCTGGGAGGCAGGCGCTGTTTATCTTTCTAGCCTGGGGTCATTTGCGGCCGTCGCCGAAGTCCTCAAACCACCCGAACTTTTTAAACTCTTCGTGAGGCTTAGAGCCGGGGTGGGAATAGAGATATTTCCGTATGACAGTAAAGAGGAAACGCGGGAACGTATGGTTCAGGCGCTGAAAAGTGGGAAGATACTCGCTCTTCTGTGTGATAGGGATTTAAAAGGAACAGGGGTGGAGGTTGTGTTTTTTGGGGAAAGAACCACTTTCCCCCCTGGGCCGGCTGTGCTGGCTTTGAAAAGTGGTTCTCCTATCGTTTGCGTAAATGTCAGAAACACTGGTAATGCGGCGTGGGTGGGACGGGCGACCGAGCCGATTTATGTCACCGAATCAGGCGACAGGGATAATATAATCAAAGAAACCATGCAGCTTATCGCATCACGACTTGAAGATTTGATCAGGGATGACCCCGCGCAGTGGCACATGTTCATGCCTGCATGGCCTTCTGACAGGTCATAAAAATTCACAGAACGCGGAGATCTGGAGGAAACTTGAAAATACTTTACGTGTGCCCATATTCTTGGAGCCATCCGGGAGGCGTGAAAAATCACATAAAGGGACTTGCCCGGGAGATGATCAGAAAAGGTCACTCCGTGAGTGTTTATGCTCCCGACTCCGGTGATACGCCGGAAGGTATAGGTTTTATTTCCGCGGGGTTTTCTGTCCCTGTTCCCGCGAACAGGTCAATCGCAAGAGTATGCCTTTCACCACTTGTGCTTTCCAGAACGAGAAAAGTTCTTTGTTTGGGAGGGTTCGATGTGGTGCATGTGCACGAGCCTTTCGTGCCCCTTGTTTCGGTTTCCGCTGTACTCTATTCTGAAGCAAGGACAATAGGCACCTTTCATGCTTCCGCTGAAGGCGACGTCGCTTTCTATAGATTGGCGCAGTTTTTCCTCAAAGGGATTTATAGAAAAGTTGATTATTTTACCGCTGTATCGACACCTGCGAGCGAACTAGCAAACCGCTATTTTCCGGGAAATTATGAGATTGTTCCCAATGGCGTGGACACGGATTTTTTCAAGCCCGTCGAAAGAAGACCCGATGGTTATCCTCTCGATGAATCTCCAGTTATCTTGTTTGTTGGCAGAGCTGAACCGAGGAAAGGTATTAACATACTTCTTGAATCATTTAGTATGTTGCTTTCGAAAATACCTGAATGCAAGCTTGTCATAGTTGGCGAAGGACACTCTAGAAAGAAGTATCTAACCTCTTACCGACTCCCCGACAGTTCGCTCATTGTAACCGGTTTCGTTCTGGACGAGGACCTACCTGCATATTACAGCTCAGCCGACGTTTTTTGCGCGCCCGCACTCGGTGGTGAGAGCTTTGGGCTTGTTCTTCTCGAGGCAATGGCTTGCGGCACACCCGTGGTCGCTTCCGACATACCCGGTTATCGCGAGGTCATCAAGTCAACGGGGGGTGGTATTCTTTTCAAAACAGGGGATGCCGAAAGTCTCTCCGGGGCTCTTGCGGATATTCTCCTTAAAGATGAACTTAGATCGGCACTTAAGGTTTCTGGGCTCGAGAGGGTGAAAGCCTTCGCATGGAGTTCTATTGCTACAAGGGTTGAGAGAATCTATATGGAAAGTTGGGATTTGGTCGTTTAAACCGGTTGGTGAATCGCTTGCGGCTTTTTTATTTTTTATTAAATGAAATATGGAGGTAAGTTTTGAAAAGCTGGCTTAATGATGCGCGAGAATTGTGCGCGAAGATTGTAAGTGAAGTGAGGGCGACGGTAAAGCCTGTTATGGGGAAGCCATGTGCGAGGAATTTCACTCGTCCCGGGGCTTCAGGCGATGTCACTTTTCATATTGATGAAATGGCTGAACGTGCCGTTGTGAGTCTTGTTGAGGATTTCGGTGACATAGCTTTCTACACTGAGGATCGTGGACTTACTGTAAAAGGAAACCCAGATTTTCTTCTTATCATAGACCCGATTGATGGAACCCGCCCTGCGGTTGCGGGCCTTGAATCATGCTGTGTGTCGGTCGCGGTGGCCCCATTTTCTCGCGAAACTTGCGCGAATTTAAATTTTGGCGATGTGGTTCTGGCTCTTGTTGGCGAAATGAAAAGCGGCAGAGATTATCTTGCGGAGAAAGGAAACGGGTATAAGATTATGTCTTCAGGCGCGAGTGTTGAGCCCGAGCTTCATGAACTAACGGATTATTCGAGCGTTTTCTGGTCAACTGGATTTCGAGGAAGGCCTGCAGAGCCCCTAATAACGGTGCTTGGTGATTTGATAGACATGACTTCGGTCAAAGGAGGCTTATTTGACCTTGGAAGCGCGACCTTTTCCATTGCGCGTGTGGTGACGGGCGAGTTTGACCTTTATCTTGACGTTGGACAGAGAATGGCTGATGAAAGCCCGGCGGTCAGGGAAATGTTTCTGAAAATAGGAAATGGTGCGATACTTAACAACTATCCCCACGATCTTGCGGCTGCCGCTCTTGTTGCGCGAGAAGCAGGTTGTCTTGTTACGGACGCTTATGGTAAACCACTTGATGATTACAAGCTGCTCCCTCCCAGAGGAAAGGGGCAGATATCCTCTATTGTCACCCGGGATCCGGATTTTCATCGATACATCCTCCACCAGATCGATCTCGGAATGCGAAGGCTAATCGAAAGATACGGGGGGTGCGTTTCTTCTAAGTGATTCTATTAGGTATTTTCTTCTCGTCTCTCGGGATCGGCTTTTCTGGAGCCCTGATGCCGGGACCGCTTCTTTCAGTAGCAGTTGCCGAGTCTTATAAGAAGGGCTTTCTTGCCGGTCCGGTTCTTGTTGTCGGTCATGCCTTACCCGAACTCGGGCTTGCGGTTCTTTTCACCCTTGGCCTCAACAGGTTTCTTGATAACGAACTTGCGGTTGGTGTCATAGGGGTGGTAGGGGCTTTGTTTCTATCCTGGCTTGCCTTGAAGATCTTCGCGGAGATTAGAAAGGGCGCGGAAATTGATTTAAGGGCGAGAAACGAGGTTGGGTGGGGACCTTTCCTGGCTGGTATATGGGCGAGCGTATCCAACCCTGGATGGATTGTATGGTGGGCGACCATCGGGGCGAGATACATACTTTTGTCCCTCAAGCATGGTATTGCTGGAATGTTTTTTTTCTTAAGCGGGCACTTTTTGGCTGATTTTCTGTGGTATTCAATGGTTTCATTTCTTGTATCAAGGGGAAGGGGCAAACTAAGCAGGAGGCTCTACCACGGTCTTTTATACGGTTGTTCTGCGATGGTGATGGCGTTTGCTTTTATTTTTGGCATAAACGGCATAAGAACTATTCTTAACTCGTGAACAAGGGCTGAAAGCGCTAATAAGACCAACCCTGCGATTCGCGTCGCGCTCGCCAAATAGTAAGCTTCTTGTACTCTTGTACTATCCTGAGGCGACCCGCTGAAAAATATTAGTCTTACCTGTAGGTTTCCTTTTTTGTAGGAGTAATCGCTCTGCTTTTTTCCGGCTGAGATTATATATTGTGCACGCAGTGAGACGCTCATGATATCATTGTTTAGGAAATTGTGTTAGGATAGACAAAACCGTTTTATTAGGAGGGAAAATGTGGTGGTTGTGGCTGATTATAATTCTTGCGGTCCTGTTGATAGGCTACATTATTTACCTGTTCAACAAACTTGTTCGTTACAGGAACCGTGTTGATAACGCATGGCACCAGATTGATGTACAGCTCAACCGCAGGGCTGACCTGATACCCAATCTTGTTGAAACTGTCAAGGGATACGCGGCGCACGAAAAGGAAACGTTCGATATGGTAACTAAAGCGCGCGCTGCCCTGGTAAACGCGAGTACAGTGGGTGAAAACGCGAAAGCGGAGGGGATGGTAAGCGAGGCTTTGAAAACCCTTTTCGCTGTCGCGGAGAATTATCCTGAACTGAAGGCGAATCAAAATTTCCTTGCTCTTCAGGAAGAACTCGCTGGCACGGAGAACAAAATCGCCTACGCGCGACAGTTTTATAACGACTCGGTGATGGCTTATGAAATCGCGCGGCAGCGGTTTCCAGCGAATCTCATTGCGAGTGCTTTCGGATTCACAGAGAAGCGTGAATACTTTGAGCCCGAGACGCCCGCAGCGAGAGAGGTTCCCCGGGTGAGCTTCACGTAGAGGCTTTTACTTGAGCGGTTATCAACTCTTCGTGAGAGCAAATTGTGTTTAATGTTTCGCTCATGCATGCAATAAGGGCATATCTCCTCATCCTAACATCCTGTTTTTTGGCCATGAGTTTTTGTGAGTGCTTGTCTCGTTTTGGAGTACTTATTAGGTACGTATAATAATATTGTTTAAAGATGGTTTACTGATCTTTGAGCGTTTTGCTTGCGGGCGTTGTTTCACTTGATTTTCCGCGACGGTATTTTTTGAGGGGGTTCGCAAGTTGTACGAACAGATAAGTGCGAACAAATGGAAATCAGGCCTGATTCTTTTTGTGTTTGTCTGTTTTGTTCTCGTTGTCGGTTATGTTATCGGAAGATCGCTCGCCGGACCAAGCAACTGGTATGCGGGTTTGATAATAGCATTCATCATAGCCCTTATCATGAGTCTTTTGAGTTATTATCAGAGCGACAGGATAGCCCTTGCGGCTACCGGGGCCAGGCCAGTTAGGGAGGGTGAGTACATAAGATACAAGAATACCGTTGAGGCTCTTTCGATTGCCGCTGGGATTCCTACCCCCCGCATATACGTTATTGAAAGTCCTGCGATGAACGCATTCGCGACGGGGAGAAACCCGGAAAACTCCGCCATCGCTGTTACCACGGGACTTCTCGAAAGGATGAATAATCAGGAGCTCGAAGGTGTGATAGGTCACGAAATTTCGCACATAAAGAACTACGATATCCTTCTGCAGACCATGACGATGGTACTTGTTGGGACTGTTATTATTCTTTCTGACATTTTCCTCCGGATGGTATGGTTCAGGGACGACAGCGAAGACTCTGGTGGAGCAGGCATTATTCTCGCGCTCATAGGAATCGTTCTCGCGATCATAGCTCCTTTATTGGCTCAGATAATCAGGCTTGCTTTAAGCAGAAGAAGGGAATTTCTCGCTGATGCCAATTCTGCGCTGCTTACCCGCTACCCGCCTGGGTTGGCGAGTGCGTTAAGGAAGCTCATGGAGGATAACAGGCCACTTCGCACTGCAAGCAAAGCAACCGCGCCTCTTTTCATCGTTGAGCCGCTCTACGGGCGAGAGGGAAAAAGAAAGCGCACGAGCCTTTTTGATACCCACCCCCCAATCGAGGAGCGAATCAGAAGGCTCGAGCAAATGTACGAGGGATTCGTCCCCGGAACTCTTGGGAGCGGCTCGTCAGTCGAATGGCGCTGAACGAAATCCTTTTCGTAAAAAGTGGATCCTCTGAATGCGAAAATGCGCGATTCCGCTTAGTTGAAAAGCAAACATGAAATTATGTTGAAATTATAAGCTGAGGTAATATGGTTTTGTTTATCTTGGATTGTTTGAAAAAAAATAAAGTGCGTCTCCGCGCGGCTGCATTCGTCTTCGGTTTCGCCTTGTTCATTTTTCTCATGGCGGGTTGTGGTTGCGAGCTAAAGACCACAAAGAAGAAAACGCTACCAAAAAAGAAACCAATTTTGGAGATTATCTGCCCACTTTGTGGCAGGAAGGCAGGGGATAAGTCGCAAATTGACAGAAGAATTCTCGCGGTGAAGATCGGCAATGATCCTGGTTCACGACCACAGTCGGGTCTTTCCACCGCGTGTGTGGTGTATGAGGAGGTGACTGAGGGTGGTATTACGAGATATCTTGCTCTCTACCTCTGCGGGGATTCGGAGGTAATCGGGCCGGTGAGAAGCGCGAGACCCGCGGATATTGATATTGTTTTTCCTTATTACCCGCTTTTCGCCCATTGCGGTGGAGCGAGGAGTACTCTTGATCTAATAAGGCTT
>JACVIW010000052.1 GCA_015711695.1 Candidatus Geohydrothermomicrobium daggyaiense | reverse complement strand
TTTCTTTGCTTTCGTTCATAAGGGTGATTTCACTTTCTTGCGATGCTTTTTATTTTCTCTCTCTTTGGGGTCAGTGGCAACGTGCTTTGCTGGCAGTCTTGCATCCATGAGCAACGCTTTTTCTGCCGGGATTGCTCGTCTCGGAGCATGGGGATTTGTTAAATCAGGATTATCAAGCGGTGCTTTTTCAATGGTTTTTGAAGGAAGCTGGCAATATCTGACCACAGGTCAGGTTACGCTCAAGGCACTTTTGATCGCATTCACAAGTGGGGCGATCACGGGTTTATTAAGTAAAACCCTTATAACAGGGATAAAGTCGAGCGGCAATTTTTTCAAAGTTGCAAACCAGGCGGTTAACAGCTGGGGTTTTTGGGAAAGGTTGAAGTCTTGTAGCGTTCGCGGGATAGGTTTTATCAAAGGAGTAGCATCTTCAGGTATTAAACAATTTATCTCCAGGGGAACGAAGATAGGGTATATGCTTTTCTCTGGCTCTATTAATGCGGGTCTTCATATTTCCATCTGCGCCGCGACAAAAACGCCAGTAAAGGCTTCTAATCTTCTTGCAGCGTTTTTCACCGGGGTAACAATAGGGGCGATTTCTCTTTCGTTCGGTGGTGAAGGGCTCGGGGGTCTATTGGAGCGTGTAAACGCATTAAAAAGCTCTGCGGGACGATTCTTGAAAAAAATCACCGTAAAGATTGGCGGAAAAATGTTGGGTAAAGGTATTCGTTCGACTTACAGGTTTATTTTCAAAAAGGCATTAGGAGATACGACAATTCTTGGAAAAACTGAGCAGGATGCAAAGCTTTAGTTTAAGCTATTTCTTTGGAAGAAGAAGGAGGCAGAAAATGAGAAATGCGAATCAAGAGAGCAGGGAAAAAAAGAGGAAGCCTTTAAAAATAGAGATTAAAGAAACTTTAATAATGGCCTTACTTGCCGGTTTCGGTTTATTTATGTTTTTCAAAGGATTAAGTCTATTAGGAAACTATGGTGGCTATACCCCAGCGGGGATCGTTTTAGTGATTGCCGGCAGTCTATCGCTTATCGCCCTTGGTGCGTGCCACTTCCTTTTTGATTACGCAAAGCAAATGGGTTTGCGTAAGGGGATCATTGCGTATGTCTTAGTACTTGTAATCTCTGTGACATCATCTTTCTTCATGCTGAGAATTATCTCAAGATGAATACCTTTTCGATTTTCTGTATTCTTTTGAAAACGTCGGGTTAAAACCGGATTTTATGGCGCCGGAATCACAGGCTTTCTTACATTCAAGACACCGCACGCATTCAGGGGAATTAGCGTTGTCTTTAACGTTTATTTCCACCGGACACACTGTCACGCACTTTCCGCAACCGGTGCACTTTTCGCGAGATACTTCCAATCTGTAAAGGCTTATTCCGTTAAACAGACCGTAAATTGCTCCAAGGGGGCAAAGTGTACGGCAGAAAGGTCGGCTGGTGAGAATCATCCATATGACGACGAGCGCAAGTATCGATATCTTAAACCAGAAGAAAGGACCGAGCCGGGGCATTCCGGACGCTGGTTTAAAAATCAAAAGCGGAACAGCCCCTTGAAGACTACCAGCGGGGCAGAGACGTGAAAACCAGTGTACTCCAGTTAGTAAAGGTAGAATAAAAACAAGAAATGTTAAAGTTAGATACTTTAATACTTTCATCTTTTCGGGCAGCCTAATCTTCGGGGCCGGGATTTTATGGAGAATGTCCTGAATTAAGCCGATAGGGCAAACCCATCCACATACCAACCTCCCGGTAATCATGCCGATCAAGATTACTACACCGCCTGTGTATATTAGGGAGTAAAAGGCTTTTTGAAAAAAATCCAGACCCCGGTGAAAGAGCGAAAAAGAGTGCTGTATTGAACCAATCGGACAGGATAAGAGAGCGAAAGGACATGCGTAGCAATTGAGGCCGGGAAAACACAGTCCTTTTGCGTGCCCTTGATAAATTTTTCTCGTTTTCAGATAAAATACCCAGGGGTTTGCCGCAATGGCGCATGCAAATTGGAGTAAGCGGCGTTTAGGCATTTTCAAAGGATTCCTATACAGTCGAGGCAAATTGTTCTTCCGTTGGCAAGGATAGAGGAAAAGCCACCAAAGAACGCGGCAAGAAACATGGCGATAAAAACAACCAACACCGCCACAAGAATCATTTTTCTATTTGTGAGTAAATCATTATCTTCTTTGATTTCAAACACCCAATCTACCTCCTTTCAAATAATTCTCAAGGGTATCGCTGTTATGGACTTTTAGGAATAGAAGTCTGGTTTTCTTCAGAGGAATGTTCAGGAGGTGTCTTCAAAGGTTGAATTGATGATCCCCTTTGTTTCTCACTTGGCTGGCTGGAGATATAAGAGGTTATTGCCCTTTCAAGCATTTCTTCATGCGCAGCGCCAAGAAAGGTTTCTTTAATCCTGCCTTCTTTGTCAAGAACAATATAGGTAGGGTTCATTGTGACGTAGTATTTTTTCAGTTCTTTCTTGTTCGCTGGATTGTCGATATCTACCTCGCGAAAGATAACCTTACCCTGGTATTTCTTCTTCAGTTTAGAAATGATTGGCTTCATTTTTTCCACTGACTCCTGCCCCTTTCCTTTTCCGGTGAAACTGATGAATGTTGGCTTTCCGGGGCCTCTTTGGCAGCCGGCGATAATGGCAGTTCCCAGAATTATTGAAGAAATTATTGAGATTGTTAAGAGCCTGTGCAGTATCCTGAAGCCTCTTTGCATACCAACCTCCAGTATTATCAGCTAAATAATGTCTTTAATTTTAAATATAGCAAAAATCCGGGCGAAAACTCTCACTCGTGCAATTCATTGCTAGGCAAACGATAACACCGCCCGCATGCCGTTAACGCCACACACTGAAATTTTGCTACACCCTTATGTTATTTTGGTCAATTACTTTTGCTTCTACCGTTGGAATTCCCTGCTATTAATCTGTTATATGTTTGCCATCGTCATGGAATCAAGCCAGGTGGTAAAACATTGATTGCGTCAATCGTGATTTATTTTTTATTATGCTCTCCCTGGATGTGGCGATTCTGCTTTTCCTTGGTTTTCGAAAATATACGTGTGCATACTCACGCAGGATGATGATTCAGATCAAGCTCATTATATCTGTTTAATTTATAGGACTATTTACTTTAAGAATTTAATACATCTGAATTTTTTTATTCTGGTTTTGAGCAAGTTTTCTGAGCCGTACGAAGCGTTGCAAGGCGGTTATTACGATTGATATTATTCCGGCATGACGAAATCGATTGAGAGGATAGAAAATAGGAGGTCATCATGAGCGGCTACGCTGGAACAATACTTGATATTAATCTCTCAACCGGAAAGATAGAAAAAATTCCCGTTGATGAAAAAGTTTGCAGGGATTATCTTGGTGGCACAGGATTGGGGGCGAAAATATTTTTTGACCGTTTCCCCGGTGATGTTGATCCTCTCGCGCCTGAAAACCTCCTCATTTTCATGACAGGTCCGATGACTGGCACGAAAGTTCCAGGCGGAAATAGATTTGGAGTTTGTGCTAGATCTCCTCTGACCGGGCACTGGGGTGAGGCCTCAACGGGAGGCTATTTCGGCCCTGAATTAAAATCAGCGGGATATGACGGCATCATATTTTCAGGTGCTTCTGAGCGACCGGTGTATCTCTGGATAAATGGGGATGATGTTGAAATTCGCGATGCATCAGATCTCTGGGGTAAAAATACATATGAGACCACTGAAATTCTCTGGGAGAGGGCAAAAGAGGAAACGGGTAAAAAATCAAGGGTTATAGCCATAGGTCCCTCGGGGGAAATTGGGGTGAAGATGGCTTCAATTGTTCACGATAAGGGACACATTTCGGGAAGAACTGGGATGGGTGCTGTGATGGGCTCGAAAAATCTAAAGGCGGTTTCTGTTGTTGGAGCCAACAAAAAAGTTGAAGTCGCAGAACCAGATAGCTTGAAAAAATGGCGCGACAGGATCATGGAAATATATTCGGAATCTATAGTTGTTGAGTCCCTTCGAGAATTTGGTACAAACGCAAATCTCGAAGTGGGATCGATGCTGGGTGATGTCCCACTTAAGAACTGGCAGCTCGGTGAATGGGACGACGGAATAGCTGCTCTGAACGGACCCACCTATTCGGATACCATACTCGTCAATCGTCATTCTTGCTGGGGATGTCCCATTGGCTGCAAGCGAATAGTAAAGGTTGATGAAGAGCCTTATGTTGTTGCTGAAGGACCTGGGCCCGAGTATGAGACCGTTTGCATGCTCGGTTCTAATCTTCTCAACGATAACCTGAAGAGTGTTGCGAAGGCGAATGAATTGTGCAACCACTTTGGCATCGATACCATTAGCCTGGGGCAGACAATTGCAGTGGTTATTGAGTGTCAGGAAAAGGGGCTATTATCCCCCGAGGAGTGCGATGGCGTGGAAATCAAATGGGGCGACTCCGAAAAAATCCTAAAACTTATTGAGATGACTGCTCTCAAGAAGGGATTTGGGGCCCGTATGGCCGAGGGAAGCAAAGCCCTTGCTCTTTCAATTGGCGCGGATGCCATGGAGGCGGCTGTCCAGGTCCGTGGGCTTGAACTTCCCGCTCATGATCCGCGCGGATTTCACGGATTTGCTATAGCTTATGCAACTTCTGTAAGGGGAGCATGTCACTGCGCGAGCACGAATCTTTACCTTGAGCAGGGGAGTAACGTTCCCCTTCCGAAATTAAACCTCGCTGGACCTTTCGAAGAGCAATCAAGTGTTGGAAAAGCTTACCTAACCGCGAGAGCCCAGGAGCTTGCCCAGATATATAATTCCGCTGTACTTTGCCTGTTCACTGTGACCAGCTGGGATGAAGATATGATTGTTGAAGCATTCAATTCTGTTACCGGCTTCAATTATGACCTTGACGTCCTTATGGCTGTTGGTGAGAGGATATGGTTTTTGAAGAGAGGAATTCAGATTCTATATGGATCCGATGGTAAGGAAGATATGATACACCCAAGGCTTTTGAAACCTGTCGAGGAAGGTCCCCACGCCGGTTCAATCCCGGACTTTAATCTAATGAAAGCTGAGTACTATCAATACAGACAGCTTGATTCCGAGGGTAGGCCTTCTAGAAGCAAGCTTGAATCACTGGGTCTTGGAGCTCTGGCCGATATGCTGAAGGTGTAGAGATTTCTCTTGTCTGAGATCGGCGGTGCCGAATTGTCAAAGGACGAACTCTCTCAGGTGATAGTGGTGGGCGGCGGGCTCAGCGGACTTTCCGCTGCATACCGTCTCGCTACTCTAGGCAGAAAGGTAACTGTTTTTGAAAAAGAGGAAAAACTTGGGGGAAAATGCGTCGCCATTAAAAGTGAGGGCTTTATTTTTGATGGGGGTCCGCAGTGCTTTCGTGACTCCTACGATATTATGTTAAAAACGGCAATTTCTCTCGGACTTGGTCCATATTTGAGAATTCCAGTCGAGCCTGTTGGAATCCACTCTCGCGGTAAACTCTCAAGTTTTTTTCCGAGGAAAATAAGCGCTTTAAGCGTTTTCCCTCGCTTTTTAGTTCATCCGTCCAGATTGGCGGGGTTTATCTCTACTTGTCTTAATTTCGCTGGAGGATACAGGAAACACGATGTTCGTTTCCCCGGTCGCTGGACTGGTATTTCCGATAAGAGCGCCGCAGAATACCTGAAAGAAAAAATAGGTGAGGATTTCATAAACGAATTTGCCCAACCCGTAGTCCGTTTTTCTCTCGGTTCTGATCTCAACGCGATTTCAGTGCAGGCTTTCCATGTTGCACTCAAGATGTTTCTCTTTGATCGAACCGGGTATTTCAGTGGCGGGCTTAGCCGTCTTATCGAAACCTATGCGAATAAGATTGTTTGCAAATCGGGTATTTCGGTTGAGAGGGTTATAGTTGAAAAAGGAAGAGTTACAGGCTTGATTATAAGAGAAAAAGAAAACGATAAAGAGAAGTCTTTGAAAGCAAAGAACGTAATATGCGCTATTCCTGCTCCCGAGGTTCTCCGGGTTGCTCCAGATGTTAACAGAGAGACGCGAGAGATTTTAAAAGGAATCAAGTATTCCCCTCACCTGGTGGTTTGCCTCGGATTGGAATCCGAACTTCCACCGCGACCTGGCTTCATCCTGAGTTCTATTCGTGACGGCTTAACATTTGACTATTGTTGCGCATCAGCGAGCAAAAGCAGGGATTGTTCTCCAGCGGGCAGAGAAATGGTAACAGTGGTGTTTGTAGCTGATAACGCGGAATCTGTATTCTCGGAGAAAGAAGAAACAGTGATCGGAAGGACTGTTTCTTTACTTGAGGATATGTGGAATACAATACTTTCGATTAAGTCATCGGCGGTGCGCAAGTTCATTTGCGGAAGACCAGTCATAAATCCCTCTCATTCGAGAGTAATAGCGGATTTGTGGTCATACGGTACAGGGATAGAAGGGCTGTACTTTGCCGGAGACTGGTCTTATGCTCCCACTATGGAAGGTGCTGTAATGAGTGGCTTTCTTGCGGCCGACATGACTTCCTGCAGATTTAACTTGCCGTTTGTATCCTGAATCAAGGATTTTTCGTATACCAGGCAAAAATAAGCGCCGCGTGGTTCAAGATATGTTGACCTGGTTATTCCGAACAATTTTCTTACTTTACTTTTTTCCCTATGGGTATACGATGCTCAAGTTTTTTTTATCGATGCGTGATGCTATATTTATCTTGATATAGGTGGATTTCGAATTATGCTCTGGATTTACTGGATGGGGAGGGGTTTCAAATGGAGGCAACAGAAACCAAAGAGAAGAAAAAGAGGAAATTTCTCAGATGGTTTTTTCTTATTGCTTGTGGGGCAGGTGTTGCCTATGCGTTATCGAAGCGCCAGAAACATGTGCCTTGCGTTCCCGCAGGTGGACCTGAAGAAAGGATTATAGTAAGAGATTCTGAAAGGCTCAGTGGACTTGGAGAAATAATGAAAGCCCTTCTATCTCAACTCTTGCAGGATCCTGCGAAAATGGACATTCTCAATACTTTGAGCCTCGTTGTGTCCATAGAGCCTAAAGAAGCGCCTGACACTGCGGTAACGATGACATTTTCCGATGGTTATGCTGTCATTGAGCCAGGGGTTGTTGGGCAGCCAGATATACATATCATCTGCGAGACGGAAGTTTTAATGAAAATGTCCCAGATGGGCTCAGGAGTCGAGGCTCTGAAATTCCTGTACTCACGTGAAGGAAAAGAGCTTTTGAAAAAGTTCAGAACAGGTGAGGTCAAAATAAAAGGGCTGGTTTCCCATCCTGTTGGGATGTTGAAGTTCAGTCGACTTCTCTCAGTTCCCAGTGTAGGAAAATAAGCTAACCGGTTAGGAATCTCATAATTATTCGGACAGCACTTATAACTCAGATTCTATAACATGAGGAAAAATACACGGTGTCGCCCGTATAATCTATAGAGCCGATTTTGCTCAATTAAAAGGAATCTGTTTATCGAGGGCAGGGCAAATTCTGTATTGAATTATGTTTCTTTCATGAAATAATACCAATCGGGAAGTGTCAAGAGATTAAAAAACTACAAAATATGAGCTTTTATCTTGTTTTTTTGATAGAGAAATGGTTGTGAGCGGAGGATAAATGGTAAGGGAGATCTATTCAAGCGACTGGGACAAAATGTCTTTTGTAGAACAGAGGGAGTACATGAATCGGAAGCTTTCCTATTTCATCAGGACCCAGTTATATCCCTATAGTCCTTTTTATCGGAGACTTTTTGACAAGAACAAAATTAAGCCCGAGCAGATAAAAAAAGTGGAGGATTTGAGAAGGATTCCGTTTACTTACAAAGCTGATATTGCTCCTACGCGGGAAAACCAAATGAAATACAAAGATTTTGTTCTTCAGCCTGATGAGCAGTCGATGTCAGAGTATCTGCCAAAGAACCAGTACATGAAGCATAAAATTGAGCGCTTTCTTATAGGTGAAAAAAACTATAAAAAAGGCCTCCACAGGAAATTTGCCCCGGTCCACATGCAGTTTACAACAGGCACAACGGGTCTTCCGACTCCAATATTGTATGCGGCTGACGATGTTGAGCGCATGATAGAAGCAGGAAGGAGAATAATTGAGCTTGCGGGCTATGGTGATATTGAGCGTCGGGAAAATGCCCTTGTGGTAAATGTGATGCCGTTTGCTCCACATCTCGGTTTCTGGATGGCTTCTTATATGCTCCAGCGAGCTGGTATCCTTTCGTTCAATACGGGTGGTGGAAGAATTCTTGGGACAGGTCGAATCATTGAGGCAATGGAGACACTGAGGGCAACAGGCATTATTGGTATGCCTGGATATGTTTATCATCTGCTTCGGACAGCAACAGAGGAGGGAAGGGATTTCAGCTCCGTGAGGTTGGTGCTTGTTGCTGGAGAACGCATCCCTTACGGCATGAAAGACAGGATCCGGCAATTTCTTGAGTCGATGGGGGCAAAAGACGTATGTGTCCTCGGGGCTCTCGGTTTCACTGAAGCAAGGAAGGCTTACTCCGAATGCTCGCCTGAGGGCGAATCAGGATATCACATTTTTCCAGATATGGACTATTTCGAAATTGTTGACCCAATCACCGAAGAACCAGTTGGAGAAGGAGAAGATGGGGAACTCGTTTATACATGCCTTGAGGGCCAGGGAACATGCGTTATCAGGTTCAGAACTGGTGATTTTGTCAAAGGCGGCATTGTTTATGAGCCCTGTCCTGCGTGTGGCAGAAAAGTGCCTCGTCTGGGCAGTGACATTATGAGGTCTGGCAGAGAAAAAGGTTTTTCACTTTCGAAGGTCAAAGGCACCCTTGTTGATCTAGGGTCTTTTAGTTCGGTTCTGAGCTCAAACCCTCATGTTGTGGAGTGGCAAGTAGAAATAAGGAAAGCCCATAACGATCCGTTTGATGTGGACGTTGTGGATGTTTTTATTGCACCAGCCGAGGGAACAAACCTTGATACCTTGAGGGAAGAAATAGAGGAAGAAATACTTAAAGCGACGGATATCAAACCAAACGTGATACATTTTCTGCCGTTGAAGGCTATTGAAGAGAGACTCGGTTCTGAAGGCGGAATGGGTGGAATAAAGGAATTGCGGGTTGTTGACAAAAGACCTATTGGCTGACCACGAACTTTTTTATTTTTAGCCATTTGAATTCAAGCAATGCTGAAAATACATACCATATTTATTTGTTCCGTATAATGTTGGTGGTATTCGCCGTATAATTGCTATGGAATTGTTCATATTTAACTTCAGTGTTGTCGAGAAGCTTCCGATTTAGATATGGGGAGTGAATGACTTGGCAGAAACAGCAAAAAAAGCGAAGTCTTTGACGCACATGCTAATAGAAGACGGTCTTGTAACCCAGGAGCAGCTTCTTGAAGCGCTCGAGATGAAGAAGAAGACCGGAAAATCTCTTGCCCGCACGTTGATTGAAATGGGGGTTGTTGATGAATCCAAACTAACTGAGGTGATTGCTCAACATCTCGGGCTTGAATTTGTGGATCTCGCGAACTACCGGGTGGATATGACCGCTGTGGCTTTACTTGACGAAAAGATAGCAAGCAGACATCTGGCGCTGCCAATTGGTTTTGATGGTGACACACTCATTGTTGCCATGGCGGACCCAACCAATATCTTTGCCCTCGACGACGTAAAAATGTACACCGCGCACCAGATCAGACCTGTTGTAGCGACAAAGCAGGACTTAGAGGATGCTATCCGCACCTATTATCGTGATTTGAGTGATGCTGATGCAGAACTTGCCGAGATTGATTCTGGCGAAATGGATGACCGGGAGCTTGCGGAAGCTATTGGGGTTGCGTTCGAAGATGCTCCGATGGTGCGATTTATTAATTACGTGATAAACGAAGCGGTAAGCAAGGGCGCGAGTGACATTCATTTTGATGCTCAGGAAAAAGAAATAGTTGTCCGCTATCGCATAGATGGGGTTCTTCACGATGTCAAAAGTTTGCCCATAAGGGCTCTGTCTTCACTCGCTTCCCGAATAAAGATAATGTCGGATTTGAATATAGCTGAAAAGCGAATCCCTCAGGATGGACATTACGAAAAAAAAGTTTCAGGAAAGCAGATAGATTTCAGGGTGGCAATACTCCCAACTGTTTACGGGGAAAAGATAGTCCTTAGAATTCTTGACAAATCCAGTATACTACTTAGGCTAAATGACCTCGGCTTCACGGGGGAAACACTGGAGAAGTATGAGGAGGCTTTCAGGAGACCGAGTGGCGCTATTCTTGTTACGGGTCCTACGGGCAGCGGGAAATCGACAACCCTATATGCCACTTTGAATGTACTAAATGATGAGACAAAAAACATAACAACGGTGGAGGATCCGGTCGAATACAGGCTTCCTGGAATAAATCAGATACAGGTGAACCCGAAAGCCGGATTGATGTTTTCGAATGCTTTGAGGTCAATTTTGAGAACCTCGCCGGATATCATAATGGTCGGAGAGATCCGCGATCTTGAAACCGCGCGTATCGCTATAGAATCCGCACTGACGGGACACCTTGTTTTCAGCACCCTTCACACAAATGATGCCCCTGGTGCTATAACCCGCTTGACTGAAATGGGGATTGAGCCTTTCCTTACCGCTTCAGGTATAGTCTGCGTTCTTGCACAGAGACTTGCTAGAAGGCTTTGTACATGCAAAGTTCCTTATGAACCTTCCGAGGAATTGCTTGAAAGACTTGAATTCCCGCGCTCCGATGGTGAAAGATTGGTGCTTTATCGACCTAATCCGGATGGATGTTCGAGATGTGCTGGCACAGGATATAAAGGCAGAATTGCTCTTGTTGAACTGATGAGAATGAGTCCTGAGATTGAGCAACTTACCATAGAAGAAGCTTCGACTGCTGAAATAAAGAAAGTGGCAATCGAGCAGGGTATGAAAACAATGCGTCAGGATGGCTGGTTGAAGGTAAAAGAAGGTATAACTTCAATTGAAGAAGTACTGCGTGTAGTTGTGTGAACTACAGCCATTGGGGTTTTAGCAGCCTCGAATTTGTTTGGCATCCGATCTCAAATCCCTGTAAAAATTCTTCTGCAGGCGGAAATCCTTTTCCCGGTCAATGGTGAAACTCGCACCACGTCTCCTCTGTGGGGGGCGTGAACGAAGTGCCCCGCGCCGATATATATACCGACGTGACCATTTCTCCTGAAGAAAACAAGATCACCGGGCGCTAAACTTGATGGATTTACTGCTGTTCCCACCTTTGCTTGAGCGTAACTTGTCCTTGGTAACCTGATGCCCATCAACTTATACACATAGTGCACCAGTCCACTGCAGTCGAAGCTTTTAGGTCCCTGTGCGCCCCACACATACGGTTTGCCTGTTTGCTGAAGGGCAAGCAATGCAACCATTGTCCCTGAAACGGATTTCGACCCATGAGATTCTGAAAGAAAGGTTCGGTGATCGATTATTCCATAACTGCCGTTTTCATCCCATAGAACGCCGCTTGAAATCAGAGAATCATAATCAATTTCAGCTGATGCGCTAACAACCAAATTCGGTGTAGCCCTGAGTTTTTTAAGGATTAAAAGCTTGGGCGAAATGGTGACAGTTGCGATTGCCCTATCATAGCTTTCTGATATGCGAACACTTTTGATTTTGCATCGATTCATTCTCGCTGCTTTTGCAGCTATGTCTTTTGGATTCTTTCCGGTTGCTGATAGTGGGAATGCTTCGCTCAAAGCCGCAAGTGCAGCTGCGTCTGCTGCATCTTCGGCTCTCAATCGGGCATCGATGACCGCGGCAATGTCG
>JACVIW010000051.1 GCA_015711695.1 Candidatus Geohydrothermomicrobium daggyaiense | reverse complement strand
GGCTAACCGCAAGCTTTACTTAAACAAGCACAACGATATTCATACCAGGATATCATCCACCCTTTTCCTCACGTTGCGGGCACATTGCCGCAACCCCTCCAATTCCGCTTCAGAGAGCGGAATTTCAACAACTTCCGCCACCCCGTTGCGGTTCAGTTTCGCAGGGACGCCTATGAACACGTCTTTAATCCCGTATTCACCAGTAAGATAAGCGGACACGGGAAAAATTTTGCCGGTATCCTTGAGAACCTCCATCGCCATCTTTGCCACTGCGGCCGCCGGGGCGTGATAAGCGCTTCCCTTTTTCAGAAGCGAGACTATCTCTGCACCGGCATTCTTTGTTCTCGTCACGCATTCATCAAGTACCTCTTTATCAACGATTTCAGAAATCCTCTTCCCTCCGTGCGTTGACCAGTGAATTAGCGGAACCATATCGTCTCCGTGAGTGCCAAGTACCATCGCTTCAGTACTCCCGGGGTCAATCTTTGCTATCCTGTCAAGGTAGTAAAGAAACCTTGACGTGTCGAGCACTCCGGCCATACCCATAACTTTCTTATAGTCAAAACCTGACTGCTTCCAGAAGAGGTATGTCATCTCGTCCACGGGGTTAGTGACAATAATCACCACACAGTCCGGCGAAAGATTTGAGCATTCACGGGCAATTTCCAGAATGATTTTTCTATTTTCGCCTGAGAGTTGCGACCTTGACATCCCGGGTCGACGCGAGAAACCAGCAGTGACTATTACAAGTGACGCTCCCGATACAAGCCCCGGGTCATTACCACCTTCGAGGCGAGAGTGCAACCCGAAAATCGGGAGCGAATGAGAGATATCGAGAGCGACACCTTTTGCTTTATCTCTGTCAATATCTAAAAGCGATATCTCTACTTCAATTTTTTGACTTAAGAGGAAAGCCGTCATAGCCCCCACATTTCCAGCGCCAAATATCGCTATCTTTTCCATGCTTCCCCCCGAGAGAAAGATAGATTGACATGTTCTCAAGCATTGTTAGTTTTACCGCGCGAAGTATTAACGTAATTATTATTGGCTTTCGTCGGGCAGTTCGGATCGAGACAGAGTTCCCATGGTTTCTTACCTTTCGTAATGATGCGAACCTTCGGGGACCCACAATGTTCACAAACTTCCCCTGTTGCCAGAACACCCCCGCTCTGAGGCAACGGGTATAGCGTCTGGCAATCTGGATAGTTTCCGCAGCCAGCAAACCGTTTGCCGCTTTTTCTGGCTTTTCGAATCCGGAGCTCGCCCCCGCATGATGGGCATAACCCGAGCGTCATGTCGCCCCTGATACCATTCCTGATCTCCTGTGATATCTGGCTTTTCTTTTCTTCCATGACGTCGAGAATACCCTTGAGCATTCCCCGTGACTCATCTATAACGCCCTCAAGAGTCCTGTTGCCTTCGACAATCGCGTCCATATCCCTTTCCAATTTCGCGGTCATGTCCGGCGTCGTGACCGGATTTGCGTGACGCTCAAGCGCAGCTACAACCGCGATCCCGGTTTCGCTCGGCCTTAGTGGGGAACCATATATATAACCTCTCTCCATAAGGTTTTGAACTATTAAATGCCTCGTGGATTTCGTGCCAAGTCCTTTCTCCTCCATCTTTTCGATCAATTTCCCCTCCGTGTAACGAGGGGGCGGTTGCGTCTGTTTTTTTTCGATAATACCCTCAACGACTCTGACGATATCGCCTTTTTTAAGAAGAGGCAATTCGTCGTCTTTCTTACGAAAATACGGGTAATATCTGAGAAAACCCTCATCCTTTATCACATCACCCCTAGCCACAAATGGCTCCCCGTTAATGTCTATATCAAGCCTTGTAGATTCCGCCTCAGCAGGTTCGGATATCGTGGCAAGAAAACGCCGAACGACGAGCTCGTAAATCTTCCATTCGGCGGATGACAAGTCCTCTTTCCTCGCTGAATCAGTAGGGTAGATTGGGGGATGGTCGGTGGATGTGGTTTTTCCTCTGGTGGGTTTATAGGATTTCTTTTCCAGAAGTTCCGTTGCGAGCTCACCGACGATTTCCGCAGATGAAATTGATTTAAGAACTGACTTTATCGAAAGAGTCTCTGGATAGACAGTGTTATCAACTCTGGGATAGCTTATGTATCCCCGCGAATAAAGATTCTCGGCGATTTCCATTGCTTTCGCCGGAGATATCCTCAAAGCTGAAGCGGCAGCAATAAAGCCAGTGGTGTTAAATGGAGAGGGAGGAGAAATTTTTCTTTTTTTCACCTGCCTTTTAATAATCACACCTTTCCCAACAACCTTTTTATGAACCTTCTCTGCCTCTATTTGAGTATCGAATCTTTCCGTCTTATGAATGGCCACAAATTCCCCACCATCGCTTGATAGTCTGGCTTTTACCTGCCAATAATCCTGCGGAATAAACGATTGAATTTCCTTTTCCCGCTGAACAACCAGCGCAAGAGTCGGACTCTGAACCCTCCCCGCCGATAGAAATCTCTGCCCGAGCCTCGTGGTAGCGAGAGAAATGAATCTGGTCAGCGCGGCGCCCCACAACAGGTCGATGTCCTGCCTCGCCTCACCGGCGCGCGCCAATCCCTCATCAAGCTCCTCAAGAGAAGAAAAAGCTTTCCTGATCTCAACTGGTGTCAGCGAAGAAAATTTTGCCCTTTTTATTTCAACTTTTGGGTTAACATCCCGTATCAGGGAAACGACATCCGCACCAATGAGTTCTCCTTCCCTGTCGTAATCGGTGGCAATCACTACCTCATCGGCGTTTCTAGCAAGTTTTTTCACCGCATTAACGAGCGATTTTTCAGCAGGAACCTTAAGAATTTCGGCCTCCACAAGCTCGCGAGGATCAACATCCTGCCACTGTCGGAACTCAGGAGGGAAATCAACCTTCATTATATGCCCGCGCAAACCGAGGCACTTTGCATCTTCCCCGTTCAGCTTGAACGAATAGATTGTACTTTTTGGTCCTCCCTCTCGAACCGCTTTCCCATCGGAAAGTATCTGGGCTATTCTCCTCGCTGTTTGGTTTTTCTCTGTAATAATCAGTTTCATGGCAAAAGAGTGTACAGGATGATGGAATAGGGGGTCAATTTAAGTCACGCGAGCAATGCCCTTGCCCTGCAAGTTCTCTTGTTTACCGGACGCGCAAGCAAGGTAAACTACTTGAGAAACAGCGGCACGAAAACAAGCGCGACTACTGTCATGACTTTTATCAAGATGTTCATCGAAGGCCCTGCTGTATCTTTGAAGGGGTCCCCAACAGTGTCCCCCACAACAGCAGACGCATGAGTCGGTGTCCCTTTTCCACCGAACTCTCCAGCCTCAATGAACTTTTTGGCGTTATCCCATGCCGCACCCGCGTTAGCCATCATTATCGCGAGGATAAAACCGCTAACCAGCGCTGCGGCGAGAAAACCGGCAAGAGCTTCTTTACCCAGAAACCTTCCAATAAGCAGCGGAACGATAACCGCGAGGCAGCCTGGCAGTAGCATCTCATAAACCGCTGTTTTTGTGGTCATGTCTACGCATCTCGCGTAGTCGGGTCTTACACCAGGCTCCCCATCCCTGAGCCCGACGATTTCCTTAAACTGCCTTCTTACCTCCTCAACAACGGAGAATGCGGCTCTGCCAACCGCGTTAAGAGTTAAAGCAGCAAACACGAATGGCAAAGCACCGCCGAGAAGTAAACCTACCATGAATTTATAATCACCAACCAAGTCTATAACCGAGAGATTTGTAGCGTTGGAATACGCGGCAAAAAGGGCCAGGGCAGCAAGCGCGGCGGAACCTATCGCGAATCCTTTACCTATGGCGGCGGTGGTATTGCCTACGGCATCAAGACCATCAGTTATCTCCCGGACTTCAGGCTCAAGATGAGCCATTTCCGATATACCGCCCGCATTGTCAGCAATAGGTCCGTAAGAGTCAACTGAGACGACCATTCCCGTGGTGATAAGCATTCCGAGCGCCGCAAGGCCTATCGCGTAGATACCACCTCCGTTGGGAATTGTTTTGTTTCCCGTCACGAATGAGACGCCCATCGCTATTGCCACCATGACAATCGGAACAGCGGTAGATAACATACCAACAGCAAGCCCGCGGATTATAGTCGTTGCGGAACCCGTCTGTGATGACCTGGCAACTTCTTTGACAGGCCTGTACTTGCTGGAAGTAAAGTATTCGCTTACCAGTCCTATTACAATTCCAGAGGATATACCCATAAGCAATGACCAGAAGAAACCTATGTTTTTCCAGCCGAGTACTCCCCAGACGATAAAGAACGAAGCAACCGTTGATAGTATCGCGGTTGCGTAGGTGGAATATGTCAGGGCTTGCTGTACTTTCTCGGGCACCTTTGTTCTGACAAGCGCGGTGCCGATGATTGAACATATCATCCCCGCGCCCGCTAGGGCAAAAGGCAAAACCATACCTTTTTGCCCTACCTTCTGGAAAATTACTCCTGAAGAAGCAATGGCGACAGGGGCAACAATAGACGCGATATACGACTCAAAAAGATCAGCGCCCATCCCTGCCACGTCACCAACGTTGTCCCCTACATTATCCGCGATAACCGCGGGGTTCCTCGGGTCATCCTCTGGAATTCCAGCTTCAACCTTCCCGACGAGGTCTGCACCAACATCCGCAGCCTTCGTGAAAATGCCTCCTCCGACCCTTGCAAAGAGCGCCACGCTCGACGCGCCAAGGGAGAAACCTAATATGATGCTGGACGAGTTGTAAAAGCCGAGCCACACCTCAAAGATTAGATAGCAAATGGATATCCCTAGAAGTCCAAGCCCCGCGACGGAGAGGCCCATTACCGCGCCGCCTCTGAAGGCGATCCTCAATGCCTCAGCAACACCTGAACGGGCACCCTGTGTGGTCCGGGCATTCGCTTTTGTGGCAATACTTAAACCAACAAATCCCGCTGTAAGCGAGCAGGCGGCTCCGAAAACATAGCATATGGCGATCAGCCAGCCGCTTTCACCCCTAAGCGCCACCGAGAGAAGAATGACAAGCAGTACAACAAATATAAAAACATACTGATATTCGCGTTTGATAAAAGCCCGTGCGCCTTCCTGGATAGATCGAGATATTTCCTGCATCCTCTCGTTTCCGGCATCGGCTCTCATCACGAGAGCAGCGAACAAGCCAGCAAAAATAAGACCTATAATCGATGCCCCGGCTGAAGCAAAAGGTATCCAGTCCGCCATTAAACCCTCCTGTTGCTCAAACTAATTCAAAACAAACAGCCCAAAAGCACGCCTTAAACAGAACGGTTGAATTATATTTATATGCGAGTTCCTTTGCAACAAAAAATTCTTCTGAATGACCCGGAGAACCTAGGGTTTCAGCCTCTCGGACTTTAACATCCGACCGGGGATTGACAGATTCAAGCGTGATAGATAATTGACACACCTAAAAAATTTTGTTCAGACTCCACCACTAAACAAAATTAAAATTTTACCGCGACATGTTTTTCTGGTAGCATTTTTGAAAATGTTAAATATACATAGACTGATAGACTGCAAGAACTGATATCAAGGTTGAAAAGGGTCTTGGATATTTTGGAGCTATCTCTGTTATATTTTCACCGATTCTCTGCCTCATACCAATGCGGGCTTAAAACCCTTTTCGTTAATATAAATCATTGATTTCCTCGACCCCCGAAAAGCCAGTGCTAACAAACGATCGATAATGTTTGTCAGCATTTTAGAAAGGAGTAGACACCATGTATTGCCCTGATTGCGGAAAAGAAATGCCAGATGATTCGATTTTTTGCCCCAACTGCGGCGCGACCGCAGCGCCTGAAAGTGCAGTAAACGCGAAACCGACACCGCCGGGAACTTCAACAGCACAGCGAGTTCGCCAAACGCCCCCACCGCTACCGGTTTCGCCCGCGCCAGATAGACGAAAGAAACTCATTAAAGTTCTCGTTGCTCTCGGAATTATTTTCATTGTTGTTGTGGTCGCGGCTGTGATACTTCTCACCCTGTTCATAGGTACAGTAAAAGCGCCGGTTGACGTTACAAATAAATACATCGAGGCTGTCAACATGGGAAACGCAACGGAAGCATGGGGATTTCTCCATCCTGCCTCGAGGTTTAAAACCGGTTACTCTTTTGACCAGTATACGGAACAGGTTGTGAACAGGAGCAGTGGATTTCTCACCAAATGGAACGCTCATCATGTCACGGTAAGCAACTCCAACGCATTGGTGGAAGTTTATATCACGTTCAAAAACGCAAAAAAAGAGACAATAGAATTTGCCCTGAAAAAGACAAACGGGAAATGGCTGATTTACGATTACGCTTATAAATAAGAAATAATGCACCACTCGCGTTTGAGCTCATGTAGAGTGTTCCTAGCAAAATTTTTTATATAAGCTTTCGGGATATAACCACAAAGTCCATGGCGCCTTAGTTCGCCAAATGATAGTTAAATTCTGATGTAAAACCGCAGCGAAGGTTTCCCGGAAAGGAAATCAATGATCCTTCTTCGGGTATAGATTCTCTGTTAGAATAGCCTCATGACAGATAGCAAGAATTCCACAAAATCATTCGCACAGCCACGAGTTGTATCCGAAAGGTCCCTGAAGATTCCGCCTTTTTACGTAATGGAAATCCTTGAGAAAGCGCGCGAACTTGAAGCTTCAGGTGTTGATATTGTGCATCTCGAGATCGGCGAACCGGATTTTCCCACACCTCCCCAGGTAGTTGATGCGGCGGTTAAAGCTTTAAAATCCGGGAAAACGAAATATACCCATAGCCAGGGAATCGTTGAATTACGAAATGCGATAGCTGAGTACTATCGCGATAATTACAAAATCAGTGTCTCTCCCGAAAACATCGTGATCACAGGCGGGACATCTCCAGCCATGGTTCTCGTTTTCTCCGCGCTGCTAAACCCTGGTGATGGGATAATCCTTACCAACCCGTGTTATGCATGCTACCCGAACATTGTTGAGTTTGTCGGAGGTAAACCGATTTATGTTGAGATAAAAGAGGAAGAAGAATTCAAATTGAATCCAAGGCGCCTATCTGAGGTAATTGAGAAAAACGAACCTATCGTGAAGGGTGTCATGATCAACTCTCCTGCCAATCCAACGGGAACTGTACTTGAATCGGATGATTTGAAAGCGATCGTAGAAGTGGCAGGCGATAAGTGGCTAATATCAGACGAGATTTATCATGGGCTTGTATACGAAGGGAAGGCCCGCTCAATCCTTGAGTTCACTGACCGATGCTTTGTTCTGAACGGGTTCAGTAAATTGTTCGCCATGACGGGCTGGCGTCTCGGTTATGTGATATGCCCCCCGGAGTTCCTCAGACCAATACAGAAAATACAACAGAATTTGTTTATTTGCGCCAATTCCTTTTCACAATACGCAGCGCTATCAGCACTTAAGGAAACTTCAATGGAGACAGCGGAAATGGTACGCGAATACAACAGGCGAAGGCTCTTTCTCACAGAGGGAGTAAGGGAGCTTGGATTCGGAATCCCCCATGAGCCTAAAGGAGCTTTCTATCTTTTCGCCAATGCAAAACGTTTCACCACCGACTCATACTCATTCTGTCTGGATATTTTACGCAACGCTCACGTTGCACTGACCCCCGGAATCGATTTCGGACCGGCGGGTGAAGGCTATGTTCGCTTTTCATACGCAAGCTCAATTGAGAGAATCGCTGAGGGATTGAGGCGCCTCAGGGAGTACCTGGGTACTTTCGCTTAAGCGCGTTAATGAAGGCGCACGATCGCAGCGCCAATGCACGATCGCTGCGCCACTGAATAACACAAAAAATAAACCCGAGAATACAATTTTGACGGGAGGTCATCATGAGCGAAGGCTATCGATTCGTGGATTTGAGCGTACCGATCGAAGAATCTGAAAGCGAGCCATTTAAGCCTAAAGTCGAACACCTCGACCATAGTGTGGGAGCAAAAGTGATGTCAGAAATATTTGGCGTTCCAGAAAAAGACCTTCCCGGAGGACTTGGTTGGGCAAACGATAACATTACCCTCATAACGCACGCTGGCACACATCTTGACGCTCCATGGCACTATGCACCGACAGCGGGCGACGCCCCTGCCATGACAATTGATGAGGTGCCTCTCGAGTGGTGTTTCTCGGACGGTGTTGTCCTCGACATGAGGCAAAAACCAGACGGTTCTCGAATAACCGTGGAAGATATCACCCGGGCGCTTGATTCGATCAACTATTCCCTTAAACCGCTGGACATAGTGCTTTTCCTAACAGGCGCTGACCGTTACTGGGGAAAACCCGACTACATGAACCATGGATGTGGCCTCGTGAAAGAATCCACCCTCTGGCTTATCGATAGAGGCATCCGCGTCATGGGAATCGATGCGTGGGGATTTGACAGACCTTTCAACGTAATAAGAGACGAATATCAGAAAAAAGGTGATCCATCAATCATCTGGGAAGCGCATTACGCGGGTATCAAAGCTCCGTACTGTCACCTCGAGAAACTTACCAATCTCGATAAATTACCTCCTTTCGGTTTTAAAGTTTGCTGCTTTCCAGTGAAGATAACGAAAGCCAGCGCAGGCTGGTGCAGGCCTGTAGCCATAATCCCTGTTTGAAGGTGGTCACAATGAACCTCGACGAAGTCTTCGAAATGTCCAGGGAAATTTTCGAGAGCGAGAACTCCGCGCGTGAAGAAGCCCTGACCTTAACGCGGGAAGCGATCCAGCTTTCATCTTATTCCATACGCGCAATTCACCGCGGAGAAAATGAAAACGCGAGAACTCTTCTTGATAAAGCGCGGGAAGTTCTTTCAAGAGCGCGCCAGAAACTGTCCCCGCACCCGAGAATATATTATTCCGGGTTTCTGCAGGACGCCGAAAAGGAATTTGCGGAAGCGTCCATAACAATTTCGCTCATTTCAGGGGAACCACTGCCTTCTCCCGCCGAGATTAGCGTAGGGATATCCCCTTATCTGAATGGGCTTGGCGAAGCGGTTGGTGAAATGCGCCGCCACGTGCTCGATCTTATAAGGATCGAAAATCTTGACCGCGCCGAATCAATCCTGGAAACAATGGACGAGATTTATTTTGCCCTGAACTCGCTTGATTACCCCTCCGCGATTACCGGAAATCTGAAGAGAACCAACGACATGGTAAGAGGAGTTATCGAACGAACAAGAGGAGACCTCACAAGCGCGCTAAGCAGGAGATCCCTCGAAATCTCGCTTGAAAGGTTTTTGAAAAAATTGAACAGGCTTTGAGCGGCGCAACCCTCGCTTGCCAATTCTTTCCTCCTGATAAAGTACTTATCAGGAGCTTCCATACTCAGGGAATGTCACACACTAAAACAGTGATATCGTCCCTCACCTCTCCCTCACAAAACTCAAGCACGCTATCTATCAGAGCTTGAATGAAATCATCGGGCGGGAGCTCCCTGTTCGCAGCAACAAAACGATTAAGCCTCTTCAAACCAAACAATCTTCCTTTTGAGTCCTTAGCATCAATGACTCCGTCTGTATAAAGGATCACCCGCTCACCTGAATTGAATTTCCTGCGCATCACGCCTATTTCAGGATTCGGGAATGCCCCTAGAATAGATCTCGTGTCTGACGTCAGCGCTTCCGGAAATTTGGTTTCGCCGCCGATACACAAAGGTTCTTCGTGACCCGCGTTCGCATACGCGAGAGACATTGTGGCCAGATCGAGGACACCAAAAAACACGGTTACGAAGCTCTCGGGCGAATCAGTTTGATACAACGCCTGGTTCAGGTGTTTTAATACCACATCGATATCCTCGTGCTCTCTCGCCTCCACCCTCAGAGCGCTCATGGCGATTGTGGCAAGGATCGCGGCACCACCGCCCGTACCGGAGGCATCACCGATGACGAGATAAATCTTGTCTCCATAACTCCAGTAATCGTACCAGTCCCCTCCGACCATTCTCGCCTGCTGCTGGAAGCCGGAAACGACGACGCCCCCGGATAAAAGTTTATCCCTTGGGAGAAGACTGCTCTGTATCCCGGAGGCAATATCCATTTCCTTATTGATGATATCCAGCTCGATAAGTTTTCTCTGTTCGCTGACGTCCCTGTAGATCGCGACAACACTCTCAACGCTGCCATCAGGTCTGGAAATCTTCGCGAATGTGCCTCCACTCGGGACCACGCGCCCCGTTTTCGTCACGAGGTCATTCTCCTCATATGGGACTTCTTCCCCTGCCAGGACACGAGCGATGGGACATTCAGGATCAGGACAGACGCCCCCGGGCGGCTCGCTTCCAAAAAGAATTTCATGGCAGTAGCGCCCTTTGGCCTCGTCTAGTTCCCAGCCAGTCAAAGACTGAGCGCCGGGGTTAATAAGACGAATCTTCATGTCACTATCCACAAGAAACACGGCGTCGGGAGTTGCCCTGAATATAGCTTCGCTTCGTTCCCTTTCACGAAATAACTTCTCGTTTATTTCCGCATTCCTTATCGCTATCTGCTGCTCGAGAATTTTCTGCTGCAATCGTCGGTTTTGAATCGCCATTGCGACATGGCTCGCGAGTGTCTCGGCCAGAGCGATGTCTTCATCGGTTAGCATTGTCTCGGGTGACGAAAACTCAAGGCTAATAAGGCCCAAAAGTTCTTCTTCGAAAACGATTGGCAACTGCAGATACGCACCAACCCCCGATGCCCTGAACACCCTGGATTCAAGGCTAAGCTCCTCCCCGGGATTTTGAACGAATACAGGCTTCTTCAATCGAATAACCTTTACAGTCGATCTTCCCAGTTGAGATATGGGAAGGTGAAACTGATGAAGGAGCCAGGTTTGCAATGCGCTCCTGCCATATCCCGCCATAAATGTCAGGGAATTAGCCTCACTATCATAGAAAAAAAGCGAAGATCTATCGGCGCCGAGGGCAACCGCAACTTTTTCCGAGATTCTTTCAAGCAGGTCCTCGAGGTCCTTTGCCTCACTCACCGCCTGCGCCATCTCGCTCAAAACCACGGCCTGCTTCCGCCTTCTCTTCTCATCCTTGAAAAGACGGGCATTTTTTATCGCGACTCCCGCCTGCGGACTGAAAGCCATCATCATGGTTATATCCAGATCCGTATATCTCCGAGGCTCGGTGTCGTAAAGTTCAATCACACCAATAACCTCATCGTCCACCCTGATAGGAATCGATAGGACCGATCTGATGCCCTTTCCCGCGAAAGGCCTGGGAAGTTCAAAATCGGAAATTTCATCGTCGATCGCGAGAACGTACTCACCGCGGCTGATCGCCAGGCCGGAAATCGTCCTATTAACCGGCAATTTCTTTGGGCGGAAAAAAAGATGCGAGATGCCCTTATCAACAACGGGGTGGAGATATTGCCCGGTTTCATCAAGCAGCATTATCATGCCCATTTTAACCTGCATGAAACTCGTGGCAACCTCGAGAATCTGTCCGAGGACCTGCTCCAGATCCACGGTTGAGACAATCGCCTGGCCAAGGCTAGTGATTGCGCGCAGTTCCTCTAGCTGCTTTTTTATAGCGCTCTCCTCTTCAATCCTGTATGCACGACGCAAGTATTTTCGCGCCAGTTTGTCAAATCTATCCCGCATCGCGGCTAACTCCACCCAAGCCTCAGCGCCGTATCCACGTGGTAGCAATTCTCTGGTCAATATCTTCCAGACGTATGTCTCCCCGGCGTCAAAAGCATCTATAACCGCGCTAAGGGATAACCCCTGAGCCGCTCTTCTCTTGCCGCTTTCGGTGGCGATTGATTTCAGTTTTTTTATGGGAAGGTCCCCTGATTCAAAAAAATCGATATAGATGAACAAAAAATCCTTGAAGG
>JACVIW010000050.1 GCA_015711695.1 Candidatus Geohydrothermomicrobium daggyaiense | reverse complement strand
CCGGGAGAACCCCTCTGCCCGCGCCGAACATAAGAACAACTGATGCCGTTTTCGGCCCAACCCCATGAAGAGAGGTAAGGAATGCCCTCGCCCGTTCAGTCGTGTAGTTTTTTATGAATTCAAGCGGATGAGGTTTGTCAATTTTTCCAATCTGCCTCATGACTGACTTAATCACTGCAGATTTCTGTCTTGACAGACCACCAGGTCTTATCGCCTCCTCAATGTCACTTTTTTTCGCAGCGGCGATCTCGCGCGGAGTAGGGAATTTCTCCACAAGCCTTTCGTAAGCAAGGTTATAGTTCTTACTGGAGGTATTCTGTGAAAGTATCGCATGAACGAGTTCAAGAGCAAGGCTCCTGCCGCTCAATTCAAGTTTCTCGCCAAAGGCTCTGCGCAGACGGAAGTGGACTTCCTTTGCTTTCTCCTTTAGGCGTTCGTTCTCTTCCTTCAAATTATCACTCCTGGGCGCTAGGGTCTTCTTTCATCAAATTTTGATCCAGCTTCGGATCTGCCTTATTTTTCAAAAAAGCGGAGGAATTCTCGCTTTCGAGCCGTGAAGCCTTGAAAACATGAGTATAAAAATGATTTCAAAGAGTTTAGCAGCACCATCTTAAAAGGCTCACGCCCATCAGTTTGGTGGGTGCCGCGGTTACGCCGGCAAAGTCGTTGCACTCCTTTATGAAAAAAAGTTCATCGTTCTTAGTTTACTCTTCAGATACGAACCAAGCTACTCATAAGCGCACATTCCCGCGATAAACATTTTTTTCTCACGTAAATAGCCATCATCGCGGTCAAAATCCTTTACCATCAAAATGGTAAAGCCGCCTTTCCTCACAAAGGAAAGCCAAAAGCTAAAGAAGCGCCAGGGTGTTCGTGTCGCATCGCTAAAGACAATTCCGCTTTACGCCTCTTATCAGGCTGACATCAGGTGAAAATTTCTCATAAGTCTTCGTGGACACTTCTCTTTAAAAAAAGAAAGGGTTTCTCCTTCGACCTTTATTTCATCCAGAAGGTATGTACCATACCCAATTTAAGCCGCCTTTTGAAAATATGGAACCTCATCGTCGACATAACCAAGAACTTTCGGGCACACTACGTCAACCGTGACAGTGTCTCTTCCGGCGACGACTATATCGAGGGGACACAACCCTGTCATGAAGCGCAACTTGCGCATTAGTGCCCGTATATCATCGTGATCGTGCTGTCAACGAGCAAGAATTCAGGATTGATCACCGATATATATAATCGGAAAGTTTCCTGTGAAATCTATAGCTATGATCAACCGAACTGTCACGATACTTGATGAACCCGTACTGGTTCTTTTTCCCGGCGGTTAAAATGGTCATCGAGTGAGTTTTGAGCCCCGGGACTTTTATGTAACAGACCTTCTGCCTTTCTTCGATTATCAGACCGATCACTTTCGAGGCCCGCACTATGTATCCTATCTGCCGAAGCCTCATTTCCGATCGCTTGCCCTCATCAATAATAGAGTAATAGAGCAACTCAATCCCTTTTGAGTCCCTCAGCCTTTAGAACCCGTTATCTTAAAAATGATCTGGTGAAATTTTTATGACTTGAGTTATACAATACGAATATTTTCTTCGCCACAGCTTCGACGCTGTAATCGATAACCTCGGAGATAACCTCGGGGCACATGAATCAGTACGACTTGAAATCAACATCGTTTACTTTGACGCAGACTTCAAAAGACCTTGAGGCAATTTTTTCAGAGAGCCCGTTATCGTTTAGAAGCTTTCGCGTCGCCCTTTTGGGATCACCGTCAGTTGTTTCAATCGAAACAATACGCCATCCACGGAAAACCCCAAAAAAGCCTGCTCGCCCGAACGCTGAAGTATTCCTGTCCCTGAAAACCCCCGAAGATGTGCAATTTTATAAATCATCAGCTCCGTTTCAAAAATTTTCCAAAACATGAAAGCGAAAAACACCCGTAAAAACGGGCATGAAGACCCCTTTTATCGTTGGCTACAGATCAAACACAAATATAAGAAAAAGCCAGAGAAAGGGGATATTTTATGTGGATTCCAGGTCCCGCGGGACTGCCTCACCACGCACCAGATCCTCGTATGTTTCCCTTTTCCTTATCAGGTACGCCTTATTTCCCGAAACGAACACTTCCGCGGGTCGCGGGCGTGAGTTATAGTTTGAGGCCATGGTAAAACCATACGCTCCCGCTGTGAAAACAGCAAGAAGATCACCCCGCTCAACCCTGGGAAGCTTCCTATTTCTGGCAAGGAAATCACCTGACTCACAAATTGGCCCCACAACATCAACTTCAAGATCAGGTACACCCCGACGGATAATCACTGGCTCAATTCTGTGTTCAGCGCCGTAAAGGCTCGGTCTCAACAAATCATTCATCCCAGCATCAACAACGACAAACTTTTTGTTTCCGCTTGATTTGTTGTATAAGACCCTTGTAACAAGAATCCCTGAATTTCCACAAATCATCCTCCCTATCTCAAGTATGATGGTGCAGTTGCACTCCTTCACCACGGGAATAATCGCTTCAGCGAACCTGTCAGGTCCAAGTGCTTCCTCCTCTGTATATTGAATTCCGAAACCTCCACCGATGTTTATGTAGCGAATATCCACTCCCAGAACTTTCAGGCTGTTTGCAAGGTTGACTATTTTTCTGAGACTTTCTTCGAACGGACCCGGTTTTAGTATCTGTGAACCAATGTGTTGATGTATTCCAATAGGATTTACCCCTGGCAGCTTGCTTGCCACCTCATATTCAGCCATCGCCTGGGACAAAGGTATTCCGAATTTGCTCTCCTTCAAGCCCGTGGCAATGCGCGGGTGAGTTTGAGGATCTATATCAGGATTCACTCTGATGGCGATCGGTGCTACAACGTCCATTTTTGAAGCAAGCTCATTAATGAGCATAAGCTCCTCACTGGATTCCACGTTTATCATCAGTATCTTTTCGCGCAGCGCGTACTCGATCTCAGAAGCAGTTTTGCCAAGTCCAGCAAAAACGATTTTCGAGGGGTCAATTCCGGCTCTCAGAGCTCTAAACAATTCACCACCGGAAACAACATCCGCGCCCGCTCCCTCGTTAGCGAGTGCCCTCAGGATCGCGACATTGCTGTTAGCTTTTACCGAAAAGCAGACAAGATGTGGAATTTCCTCAAAAGCCTCGTCAAGAACGCGATAGTGGCGTTTTAATGTGTTGTGACTGTAAAGGTAAAAAGGAGTCCCAACTTTCTCCGCGATAGCGGAAACCTTCAGATCCTCGCAATATAAGACGCCGTTTTTGTACTCAAAATAGTCCAAAAAACCCTCCCACTAAAGAAAAGATAAGAGACTTTTTCTCTTTTTATGGCTTAAAAGGAAAGCCACAAACGTATTAAAAAATGATAACAGGGAAACGAATTCTTATACAGTATAAGGTATATTAGAGAAACAAAACGCTTCAAGTGTATGACCGATTAGCATTTTGAATCGGAGGTGTATGCGGTGCATATGGGTGAACCAGATTTGGTGCCTTACAAAACAGCCCTGAGGGGTATGTCGGAAAGGATCAAGACTGAAGCCAAGACGGCCGAGCACTGGGCTAACATCACCAGGAACAGGGGTATGGCAGTTGTGTCAGTCAGGCTTGAAGACGTGGTATCCGCTCTAAAAACCGCTTTCGCAAATTGTGAGGCGGCGTTAGAAAGGCTTTCAGAGATTCAAGAGACCAAAGTGTCACAAGGTCGTTGACCCTTTGAACTCCGCCTGGCGTCTTATTAGCACTTTGTTACAATTCTACACTTTGCTTTTTTAACCAGCTTTAATTTCATCCCACTGGAAGTATGTATCACCCGGCGAAAGCGAACAATTTCTGACCAACCACTGCAACCATCATAAGCGATGGAAAACTTCAATCGGGGTTTATTTTTAGGAATTCAGAAAGACCTTGGTTTCAAAAGGCAACTGTTAAGAAGTGCTTATTTTTCCTCAAGTGAGCGCAGCAATTGGATATCCCTTCCGTTATTATCGTAAGAAACCTCAAGGATCGCTGGTAGATCTCTCAAGAGAGGATGGTTAATCACTCGCCGGAAGCCATCAAGACCGATCCTCCCCTCGCCTATGTGGGCGTGCCTGTCGATGCGTGAGCCGAGATCACTCGCGGAGTCATTAAGATGGATAAGCCTAAGCCTTTCAAGGCCTATGTTCTCGTCAATCTCGGTTAAAGTTCTTTCGAGTCCTTCTTCAGACGAAAGATCATAACCTGCTGCATATACGTGGCAAGTGTCGAGACAAAACCCGAGTTTCTCTGGAAATCCCGAGCTCGAAAATACGCTTCCAAACTGCTGGAAGGTGTGTCCTATGGATGTCCCCGACCCCGCAGTCGTTTCAAGAAGGAGCATCGCTTCGCCTTGAAATCTTTCCAACACGGCTCCAATGGCGGAAGCGATTCTCCTGACGCCAAATTCCTCTCCTTTTCCTTTGTGATTTCCAATGTGCGTCACTACGGCAAACGCCCCTATTTCATCTGCTCTTACAAGGGTGCTCACGAGGGAACCGATCGACCGCTTGAAAATTGAATCATTCGGAGCGGCAAGATTCACGAGATATATTGAATGGATGATCACAGGGTCTATTCCCGATTCTTTTTTCTTAAGCCTGAACTCCTCGATCTCATCGGGGGAAACCGGGGGCGTTCCCCACTGCTGGGGAGGACCAGGAAATATCTGAATCGCATCACAACCCGCGGCAAGACCTTCATCCAGCGCGGTAGAAAGCCTCTCTTTAACCTTCACATGATAGCCGAACCGCAAATCTTCCTCACATTTCGTCCGGGGCGCTCACGCCGAGCATACCGAGCACTATTCTTATTACTTGCCTGACCCCTTTCACCGCGAATATTCGCGCCCTTGTTAGCGCGGCGTCATCTGTTATCACCCTGCAATCCCTGTAGAAACCATGAAAAAGAGACGCGAGGTCCTCGGCATATCCCGTCAGTCTGTGGGGCGCTCTCTTCTCAGCGCAAAACTCCACGACTTCCTCCAGTTCACCGAGTTTTTTAATGAGATCTATTTCCACCTCCTCCCGCAGCAAGTCGAGATCATCCTCAGTCGGGGTTGAGTCGTCAGCGCCTATTTCTTTTGCGTATCTGAGAATACTCGAGATTCTTGCATGCGCATACTGCACGTAGAAAACAGGATTTTCAGGGGACTCCTTTTTCGCGAGGTCTATGTCGAAATCCAGGTGAGAATCACTTGAGCGCTGGAGGAAAAAGTATCTGCTCGCGTCCACTCCAACCTCATCGAGCAGTTCATCGAGAGTGATAATTTCGCCAGTCCTTTTTGACATTGTGACGGGCTCACCACCCCTGTAAAGTTTAACGAGCTGCCCGAGGATCACCTCAAGCCTTGAGGGATCGTATCCCATCGCCTGCATCGCTGCTTTCATCCTCGGAACGTACCCATGATGGTCAGCCCCCCAGATATTTATCACAAGGTCGAACCCGCGCTCCATCTTATCTCGATGGTAGGCGATATCAGAGGCAAAGTATGTCGGTTCACCGTTGCTCCTTATTAGAACCCTGTCCTTT
This sequence comes from Candidatus Geohydrothermomicrobium daggyaiense, assembly GCA_015711695.1. GTDB lineage: Bacteria > Actinomycetota > Geothermincolia > Fen-727 > JACVIW01 > Geohydrothermomicrobium > Geohydrothermomicrobium daggyaiense. Next base: position 6,290 of record JACVIW010000050.1, on the reverse strand, counting down.
TCGTCACCGTAGGTTGTGGTCCTCAACCAGAGAGCACCATCCCGCCAGTAAGCCTCGCCTTTATCCTCGAGCAACTTCAAAGTCTTTTCGACTTCGCCCCTTAGATATAATTCCCGCTCACTGAACCACACGTCAAAACTCACACCCATCCGATTCAGTGTTTTTTTGATGCTTTCGAGCATAACCGGGTATTCCATCTCGATTATCTTCTCTACGAGCTCTTTTTCATCCAGGCCGGCAAAGGATTCTCCACGTTCCGATAATATTCTCTTCGCAATCTCCCTTATGTATTCCCCGGCATATCCATCCGCTGGAAAAACAACATCTTTTCCGAGTAGTTCCATATAGCGGGCATAAATCGAGCGTCCGAATTTCTTCATCTGACTGCCGTAATCGTTAATGTAGAACTCACGCTCAACCCTATAGCCCGCGTGGCTCATCACGTTAGCCAGAGCGTCTCCGAAGGCCGCCCATCTGCCGTGTCCCACATGAAGCGGGCCAACTGGATTCGCGCTGACAAACTCAATTTGAACCCTGCGGTTTTTTCCGACAGAGGATCTCCCGAAATCAGCACCCTTTCGCTGAATCTCAAAAAGAACGCTTCTCGTGAATCTCGGGCTAAATCGGAAGTTTATGAATCCCGGACCAGCAACCTCGATGTCCGTCAATAACCGGGATTCTTTATCCATAAACCCAACAATTGCCCCCGCAACTTCACGGGGAGATTTGCCAGTTTTTGACGCTACAAGCAGTGCGATATTCGTCGCCAGATCCCCGTGCTCCCTTCTCCTTGGGCGCTCGAGCTCTATGTCCTCCACGACAACTTCAGGGATGACTCCTTTTTTCTTAGCTTCGTCTATGGCGTTTTTTATGAGATCAATTATTAAATCTCTCAATTTCGATCCTGTTCAAATTTTGCTAAATGAAATGCTCCGGAGAACTAAATCCGGGTTGGTCAGTTTTTACTTACGCGGTAAGCACTCAGCTTCAGACCAGTTCCCCCGGTTCATGAACCCACCGGCAAAGTAAAAGCCCCTCAGTAATGTGAAATCAAAAAGCGGTCTCAATCAATTGTTCTTGGCTTTTCCTCAAGTTTTATACGGACACTCTTTCTTTCCCTGCCAGAATAGAACTCAACCATCATCGTATCCCCAACATTTCGCCTTCGAATCTCGGCGATGAGGTCGTCCATTGATTTTATTTGCCTGCCATCAATCCCCACGATAATATCCCCCTGCTTTATTCCAGCTTTATCCGCTGGACCTCCAGGAAAAACCGAAGTCACATAGGCTCCACTCTTAGTAGGCAGTTCATACCTTTTTGCTATCTCTTCGCTTACGCTCTCACCGGTTATGCCCATGTGTGGATGCGAATCCGGACGTCCAGCAATGATGTCATCAGCTATCCTTTTAGCCGTCTTGATGGGTATCGCAAAACCAACGCCTTCAGAACCTCCGGATTGCGAAGCGATCAATGTGTTTATCCCGATGAGTTTTGCGTTGGAATCACACAGCGCTCCACCACTGTTACCTGGATTTATCGCGGCATCGGTCTGAATCAGATCGGTGAGCACTATAACATCTCCGGTCCCCACTGTCACGGACACGTTACGGTGCAACGCGCTTATTATCCCGCTTGTGACGCTCTGCTCGAATCCGAAGGGACTGCCAACCGCAACAGCTAACTCCCCGACTACCAGGCTGTCTGAATCACCTATCTCAAGAGCAGGTAGATTGGACCTTTCCACTTTCACCACCGCTATGTCATTGTCCCTGTCGGACCCGATTTTTCTGCCATCAAGCTCTTCTCCGCTCGCGAGGGTAACCTTGATCTCGGTGGCGTCCCCAACCACATGGTGATTTGTGAGGATATACCCATTTGAATCGTATATTACACCAGATCCCGTTCCCTCCTGAATGCCCAGCTCAAACCCGAAAATGGAGCTCTGCACCCGTTTGGTATCGATATGCACGATTGAAGGCGTTATTTTTTTAGCGATCTCTGCAACGCTCATAGCTCCACCAGCTGGACTTATCACCTTCACGGTCTGATGGGTTTCAACTCTCTGACTGCCGGAAGAACCCCTGCTAAGTCGACCGCTAATTATGTCGAAAGGATTAACCCCGAATGCCCACGGAAAAAGCATGAGCACGAGAAGTGCACCAACAATCCCCGCCACGAAAGGTATACCAATAGACCTCCAGAGCCCACCACGCCTGTTATTTTCCCCAACCAAACCAGGGGGGCCACCCGCAAATCCTCCACCCGTATAACGGCTTCCGCTCGGGAGCGAGAGGGGATTTGTCTGGCTTCCGGGAGGTGGCGACGGCTTTTCGTTCGCTTCAAAAGTGGGGTAAACTCCCCCGGAATTTGATCCATAGTTGATTAAATCACCGTGCCTGTTTCTGTTATCAGAAGTTATTTCAGGCATGCCTCAGATCACCCGCCTTCAGTCCAATGAGATAACATAGATCTGAACTGATTCTAACACACCTCTTATCTTCCTAATTCAAGCAAAAAGATCTATATTGAGCGTCCTGTTAATGCCTGATTATTCGCCCACTAAATTATTAGATGAAACCAAACATTATATGTTCCGGATAATCTTCTTTTAACAAGAATTTTACAATTCTAAAGATCCCGAATACCCGCTTTCCAGAAAAGCACTAATGAGTCAAACTCTTTCTGAAAAACATCCTTCAGGCGCGTGGCTCTTTTAATTTCTCGAGGGTGATTTCCTCTTATCAGCGCTAATTTGCATCCAAGCTAACCTTTTTATTTCTATGGTCCTAAACTTCCTGATTTTCTTCACACAAACCTCACTTCACACAAACCTCATATAATGCTCAAAGCATAAGCTACCGCTTTTCTGGGTTAATTCAAGAAAACACTTTTCTGCATTTACGGACATGGAGATATGCCAACCCTACCAATGTTAAACGCAGTAAATCATCGGAATGGATACTTTCGAGGCAGTTTAGCTGGCTTGAATATCGTTTGCACCCTCGTCTGGATGATTTTGAACCCCCTGCATACTGGAAACACAGCGGGAAAGTGAAAGCACGCGAGTCAGGGAAATGCTGATAAAATAACTGCGAATTACAATGTTTCGGATCCATACGATGAATATCGACCTATAGCTCAGCAACGGGAGAAGCGACCTTTGCGAAGGAGGTAAAAAATGCGCTCAATGCTCGAAGGAATAAGAGTAATAGACTTCACAACCACAGTTGCCGGACCGGGGTGTACCTTTTTCCTGGCAGACATGGGAGCTGAGGTCATAAAAGTTGAAAGACCTGGTATAGGGGATGAGGCCCGCCTTTTTCCACCTTACAAAGACGGGGTGTCAGCCTCATTCGCCGTGCTCAACCGCGGCAAGCGCGGCGTGGTGCTTGACCTCAAACAGCCCCGGGGAGTCCAGATTTTCAAAGAACTTGTCGCTGTATCCGATGTTCTTGTAGAAAACTTCCGCCCTGGAGTTATGAAAAAGCTGGGCATAGACTATGAGACCCTGAAAAAAATAAATCCCGGTTTGGTTATGTGCTCCATTTCAGGATACGGGCAATATGGTCCACTCGCGCACCTGCCAGCTTATGACGCGGTCCTGCAAGCTTTAAGCGGGCTAATGAGCACCACAGGCTTTCCCGACGGACCGCCCACTCGCGCCGGAACTCTCATCGTGGATATATCTTGCGCTTTTTACGCGGCATTCGGCGTCTGCGCGGCTCTTTTCGCGCGGGAGCGCACTGGTGCCGGGGAGTATCTGGACATCTCAATGTACGATGTAGCTATTAACCTCCTCGAGGCCAAGTTTGTGGACTACACTGTCACCGGCAACATACCCACGCGGACCGGTAACCGGTATCCATACGTCACCCCTTTCGATGCCTACCGCACCGCGGACGGATATGTCATGATTATCTGCGTGGGCGACCAGCCCTTCCGCAACTTATGCGAAGCTATGGGAAAACCGGAACTTGCCAGTGATGAGCGTTTTCAAGACCTCATGTCCCGCAACGCCAACGAGCCGGCGCTCAAGGAGATCATAGAGGAATGGACCTCAGGCTTGACAAACGCCGAAGTATGGGAACTCTTACAAAAGCACGAAGTGCCCGGAGCTCCGGTTAACGACGTAAAAGCAGTGGTTGAAAACCCACATACCGCCGCCCGCGGAATGCTGGTTGACTTGGAGCAGCCAGGAGCCGGCATTATTACAATCTTCGGCTCGGCGATGAAGGCTCTTGGAAGCGAAATCAAACCACGGGGCCCCGCTCCTGCCCTGGGACAGGACAACCGCTGGTTGCTTGAGGAAGTCCTGAAGAAAGATGCCAGTGAAATAGAGGAAATTCTTTCCTCTGGCGCGATGGGCTAACAAACATACCGAAAATAATGTAAAGACCGGTTTAATATTGATCCGGAATGTGTGTCCTAAACAGGATATTCACTGTTCATCTTTCACAAGCCGCTTTTCCCGCTTTATATAAGTTAAGTATTCACGCCTTCCTTGCGCCTTTTATCGTATCCACGAATACTACTCACAGGAAAATTCCTTCTTCTTCGATCGCCACATTTATCTTATGCCAAAATTTGTGCTAATCATGAACTTTCAAAATTCAATCCGCCGCATAATAACCGCTGGAAGCTATTTTCATAAAAGTCCCCGTCAACCTTGTTAACCGTGTCTCAATATCGAATCCTTTGTGCGTGATCCGCATGACATCATTCGCTGTAACATGATAATGTTCAAAAGTGTGGGTAATGAAAAAGCTTTTTGTAATGAAAAAATCACGAATGAGACTTCCTGGTTGTAGAATTGATATCAAAAAGCATTGTAAAGTCATTTTTTATCCAGCAGCATTTTTGAGGCAAATCAGCATAAAATTGCCGTATTAACTTTTAGAGTCTATGACAAATCACCTTTGGAAAGGAGGAAGCCAGATGGTTACACCTGAGAATGAAGAAGGCATGGTTCCACCGAAGAAAGCACGCGAGGAGTCTGGTGAACGAATCAGAGTAAGCCTCATCGTTTATATCATAAGCCTTGTTCTTGTGGCACTAATCGTTTTCATTATAATGCTCGTGCAGTATCTCCCCGGGCACCGCGCTCACTACAGGCTTTCACAAGTTGTGAAGAACTCAAACGTAGAACTCAATGTTAATATCCCGATGGCTGAGGTGAGGAACAGGGATGAGAATCCCTTTACCCTCAAACAGGAACAATCCGTAATCCGGATATTCAAGGACATGGGCGTAAAAGGAGTCAGGGTAAAAATCTATACTGAATCGGAGAAAAAATAGCGTTCACATCATTCTTATACCGAGCTTCTTGCCCATTTCTACAGCGGCTTTTATCTCTTCGGGGCTAAGCCTTCTGTTTATTTCCGGAAACAGCGACGCTCTGTACTCGGGGCGGTATTGAAACATCAGGTTAAAATAAACATCCGGGATGTTTTCTTTTACCCATTCCATTATGGGAAGGGTGCAGCAGGTGAGATGTCCTGGAATAACAAGATGTCTTAATATGACTTCCCCTCTTTCATAGGCGATTTTAAAATTCCTCGAAACAACCTCGAAATAACCACTGACATCCGAGTATTTCAAAGCGCACTCATCGTTTCCATATCTGAAGTCTCCAAGATAAATGTCCATCACGCCATTAAGCAAATCCATTGCCTCCAGGGATGTGTACATATTTGAATTCCAGACCATCGGAAGGAATCTCGCGGGATATCCAGCGAGTTTAACCGTTTCCAGAATAGTGTACAAATTCGGGTCCGGGTTGCCGCCCACAAAGTTAGCATTTTTTGAACCCTGTGAAATGCCCTCGATCAATACACCTGAAAGCATCCGTGGTTCGGCAACTCTTCCAGCATCAGGATGCATGGCTATATCCCAGTTCTGGCAGTAAACACAGCGGAAAGTACAGCCTGAGAAGAAAATTGTGTGGCTGGGCACAAGCTCAATTTCCTCTCCCATGTGAAGGAAATCCGAACTGTAACGGGAGGGAAAGCCAACTCCACAATATCCTTTTTCCCCGGCGAGCCTGTTTGCGCCACAGTGTCTTGCGCAGAAACAGCAAGACGAGAGCATCCTTTTGGAAAGTTCAACCTTCACGTCAAGAAGACTTGCTCCGCGCTTCTTCTCGCCGATCTCTGTAATGGGCGCATCTTTCAATCGATTAAGTTTCGCAATCCCCTCCCTGTGAGCAGACAGGAGAGCTTTCTCGCTTGCTTTAGAGACATCCCCGATCCCCGAATCGATGCAAGCGCAAATCCAGTGAAGGGCGTAAC
>JACVIW010000049.1 GCA_015711695.1 Candidatus Geohydrothermomicrobium daggyaiense | reverse complement strand
AAACGCTGATTCGCTGATGGGGGCAGGTATGACTCTGTCGGGCCCAAATCGGGTGTAAAGGTTATTTCTGAGCAGGTGTACATCCTCTCCGAAAATGATGATTCTCTCGTCTTTCGCCATCGCGTGCTCGATAGCTTTTTCTATTGCCTGGGCGAATGTCGTCTTCAAACGCCACTCCTTCGATATAATTTCTGCCTAACGTTTTCTCTGACTGCACATTTGTGATTCGTTTCAGATATGAAGCAGAACGCAAAATCTTCTATTGTCCCATGAGCTTTTTAAAGGAATTCAGTACTTCATGATCCCGGCGAGCTCCAGCGATTTTCTAACCGCCCTCTCTATTTCATCTGATACCAGGGACTCTATTTCAACGCGTTTATCTTTTGCGATGATTCGCCCTGAAACCCACAAGGGGTCATTGAATTTGTTTGCCCTATCCAATCCCGCAAGCGTTATTGTCTTACTTATGCGGAAAAGTGCTCCTGCCCTGAGGGAAATTTTTGCTCCTGGTTTTGCGAATGTTGCACTAACAAGTGGGGGCGTGATTGTCTTTGCTTGCTCGATTGGCTCCTCGAAAATCCTGAAAAGCGGGTCTCCGAGAAAATGACCATCAAGTCTGGAGCACTTTGCAAGGATAAATGATGGACCCTTGCCGTCTCGCGCCCTCTCGATTGCGCGGGAGGCGTATCTGAACACTTCATCAACGTTAAGTCCGTTTATTTTCCGCGCTGGCATTCCGTATGCCCTCGCCCGTTTTATTAAAGAACCAGCGGTGACGCTTCTGGACCTGGTTGTTATAGCCCAGCGGTTATCCTTGCATACAAAGATTACCGGCAGTTTCCACACGCACGCCAGGTTCAGCGATTCGAGAACCATACCCTGATTCATCGCCCCCTCGCCGAAGAAACAGAGCGCCACATTACCGGATTGAAGGTGTTTGCTGGCGAGCCCGAAACCCAGGGCGAGCGGTGCGGATGAACCCACGATACCTGATGATGCAACGAGATAATCTTTTGAAAAAAGGTGCATGTGTCCCCCCCAGCCGGCACATAAACCCATTTTGGAGCCTAAAAGCTCAAGCAGTATCGGCTCGAGGGGCAGGCCTCGGCACACCAGCGGGGGCGTCGAGCGATGGTCGAGGCAGAGAGCATCGCCATCCTCGAGATGCGCGACAAATCCTGCTGCGACAGCCTCTTCCCCTGTCCCCAGGTGAAGTTCTCCTGATATAAACCCTCTGTTCCAGAGCGATGAGAGCGCCTCCTCAAATTTTCGCGCCTTTACCATCAGGCGGTAGAGATATTCTGGCTGAACTCTTTTTTCTTCGGTACTCATCTCATTTCCAATCCTAACGCTTGGGCGGATAAAGCCCGTAGGTTGGATGATGTAATCCAATTTCTTTTCTGTGAGTATAGAGAATACTAGATAAAACCCTGAATAAACAAGTTAAAGCAAAAGCAACGCGCGTTTTTTCGAAGCGGGTCTGGTATCATTTCGATTGTTTGGTTTCCCCTTTACCTGTTCGGGGAGCACATGTGAATTGACTTAGCAAGATGAAGCATTAGGGGGTTGCGGTGAAAACCATGCTCGCAGTATCCTGCGCAATTCTTGCCTCGATTCTTTTCAACGTGGCTGGGTTCCTGCAGAAAAGAGCGGTGGACAGATTGCCAAGAGTGCGCCTTAAGCCCTCCTGGACCGTATTTAAGGCATTTGTGACAAACAAGCCCTGGATGATTTCACTTGCCGTTAGTCTGGTGGGTGGTGTTTTCTACTCAATTGCGGTTATGCTCGCCCCGATTTCCATAGTTCAGCCCATCGTAAGCGCCGGCGTCGCTCTCCTTGTCTATCTTGCGGTTAAGAATCTTGGTGAGAGACTGCGGGTTTCCGATTTTATCGCCATCGGTTGCACCGTTCTTGGAGTAATATTAATTGGAGTGAGCCTTTCTGAGGGAATTTCATCGCCGCGCCCCTATAAAGCGGTCATGCTGTGGGCATTTACCGCTTCGGTGTTTTTGTTAGCCCTCGCGATTCCTTTGGTCTTTGGCGGTAGCGGGACGAGACAAGGAACTGTTCTCGGGGTTTCCACGGGGCTTCTTTATGGGATTGCTGCGGTATTCTCCCGTCTTCTTCTTCTTGATTGGTCAAATCAGTGGAAGGAGAAAGGCCTGCTTGTCGTTTTCTCCAGTATTTTTCTCTTGGTTGTTACAGTTTCGAACGTTCTCGGGATTATTGTTATGCAGGCCGCATTTCAGCGAGGACTGGCTTCGATTGTGGGTCCTGTCGTGGGTGGTCTCAATCAGGCGGTGCCAATCTTGGCTGGAATGCTCGTGTTGAGAGAGCCTCTTCCAGGAAACCCGCTTCTGATAGTGGCGAGAATCGGGGGTTTCTGCGTTATTCTTGGAGCCACCATCGTTCTCTCCCGACGGGTTGAGGAGATATCCCCGACAAAAGCCTGGCGGGAAAATATTAAATAGCTTTTATGCTTGTTTTCATAAATGCATAAATGATCTTTCGCAATGGTTTAATGTTTTAACGCTGATGAGTTTGGGTAGAATGTTAAACACAAAATATAATCTTTATTTTTCTGTTTGTTTGTGAGGTTAAGCGTTGATCAGGCTTGGTGCTTATGCGCGAAGATGGACTTCGTCAGCGGTGATGGCGGTAGCCAGGCATGTTATCCTTAACAGGTTTCATCCCGAGATAGGTGCGCATTTAAAAAATATCGAGTATGTTCCTGGCGGAGGCAAATGGCGCTCGCTTGATATCGCTGTTCCTCCCGCTGATCCTCCGTATCCGGTGCTCATTTTTATGCACGGAGGCGGTTTTTTTTCAGGAGACAAAAAACTCCTGACGAGGGTTTGTAAGTGCTATGCCCGTGAAGGCTTCCTTGTTTTCAACATCAATTACAGGCTTGCTCCCGAATTCGTTTTTCCCTCTCAGATCGAGGATTGCCATCTTGCTATTAGATGGGTATATGAGAACGCGCAGCGGTTTGGTGGTGATACTAAGAAAATCTTCATCGGAGGGGAATCCGCAGGCGCGTCTCTTTCAGCGCTTTATGCCGCTGCCTCAATACACCCCGAAGTCGCCAAGCAGATCCTGAGCGGTGATACCATACCTCGTGATTCAATAAAAGGGCTTGTTCTTTTTTATGGCGTGTATGATTTTGAGACCGTGCTAGAAACTGGATTTCCTGATATCTACTTCATAACCCATGTAATCATGGGCGAAGATGAGGACTTGTATAAGAAAAGAGCCGCTCTTGCGTCACCGTTAAGGCTGGTTAATGAAAGTTATCCACCGTCTTTCATATGTTCGAGCGAAAGGGATTACCTGCACCCTGAATCTGTTAGATTTGCCAGGGCTATTCAATCAAGCGGGGTTGAATGTGAGGCCCTGTTCTTTGATATCGAAAAATACCCCCACGCCCATCACGGCTTCATAACGGCGTATTTCTTTGAGTGCACGCGAATTGCTATGGAGAAAAGTGTGAATTTCATGCGCAGGCAGGCTGGAACAGGAAGGCATCATTCACAACTTGCCAATATTTAAAGCTTACCTTTAGCTTTTATCTCTTCTGCCTTTTCCCCATATTTTCTGGCTTTCCTGCTGGACTCATTTATATCACGCATGAAACTGGCAATTTCATTTTCAATTATGTTTCTGTTAAGGCGGATTCCGGCTTCTGCCGCGGCAAGTATCTCTGCGATTCTCCCCATAAGTTTCCCTGCTCGCCTTGTTGATATCGATGACCATTTAAGCTGGGTTATTCTACTTCGTGCGTATGACTTATAGTCCTTTGCGTCTTCAAGTTTGAGAATTTCTTCGTAATATGCCATGGCGCTTTTTATGTTCCGCAAAAGATCGCCCATTTTCCTCTGTATTGAGTCGCTATAGGATTTGAATTCCTCGCTCGTTTTGACGCTGCCGCCCAGCAAGCCGTTAATGGAGATTGTTATCAACTCCCGAATCCTGTCCGCTTCCGTTTTGCACCAGTCAAGCATCTGGTCGCCAGATTGCATATGGCCTGCGGCTTCTCTGCGGGGCGCATCTTTTACGTATTTATAGGTGAAAATTCCTCCAGCAATGAGCGCAAGAACTGTGAGAATGAGACCGATAACAAAAGCCACTCGCTTCCAGCGAGGTTTTGTCCTGCCTTCCTCTCCGATGACACCGATGTTTTCGGTCGTTCCTTCTGCCGTGCGGGCGGAGATTATATTCACTTCCTTCTCTTCCTCGGATCTTTCTTCTTTTGTGGTTTCCAGCATAGCTGTTTCATGTGTGAGATCCTCTAACCCAGGTTTCCTCACTTTAATCCTTGCTTTTGCTACGTCTGATTCTGCAATATTTTCAGGTGATATTTCTTCGAGTTTTTCTTTGGTTGATGATTCTTTTCGGGCGAGTGTGTCTTCGGGAAGTGGCTTCCCGCATGATAAACAGAAAAGAGCACCGTTTTCAATTTCCGCGCCGCATTTATCGCATCTCATACTTTTTAACTGTTCCCTTCTGTTTGAGATGAATTTCTGATCCTTTCGGGTGAGATCGCGCCGCTACATTATATAACTATGCATAAGTCTGTAATTATGGTCTGCGTTCTGAAAAGACTCCGCACCGCTCAAGTCAGATCGGAGGCAATGTCAAATGGCTTTTTTCCGTATAAAAACATGTCTAAATCTTTTCCCTCGTAAAGGGAAACCACTATTCTTCTAATACGAGCCGCTATTTTATCGAGCAGATCCTTGGAAAGTGTTTCCTCATAGAATGGGGAAAGGTCGACTGGAACGCCAATCCTGCATGTAACATCCCTGTATGTTATCAGACGAAGCCCCTGCTGCGCTTTAGGGTGCCTGACGAATGGTTTAATGAAAAGCGATGGTATCGCGGGGAATTCCTTCTCATAGCCCGGGATTATGGCGACAGGCAGGACTGGCACCCGGCTAGAGAGAGCTACCTTCACAAAACCCGTTTTGAACTCTGAGATTTTTGTTGCTTCACCAATTCTCATGAAAGACTCTATTCCCTCAGGAAAGATGCAAACAAGTTCATCGTTTGAGAGAAGTCTGCACGCCTCATTCTGGCTTTTGTCACCTTCCTCTCCGCCATAGATGTGGATAGGAAAGAAGCCCGCGAGTTCGAATATCTTCCGGGTTCCGGGGACAAGGTATAAATGAGAGCCTGCGCCGAAGTTTATGAAGCGGTCAATGGAGCACGCAAGCACGAATGGGTCAAGATAACACCTGTGGTTTGCGACTATTAACACACCCCCTTCCCCGGGCACATTTTTCTCGCCTTCCACCTTGAGGTGGAGGCGGAGAGAGAAGAGCGGGCCGAGAAAAAAACGCAGTGTCTCGTAGAAAAGCATGCTTTTAAGTTCCATTACCGCTCCTGGTGTTTTTCTAATCTGGATTATAAGTTAATCCGAGATTTTTTTCTTTATTCATAAAGCATAAAGGTCTAAGTGACTTTTTTCTTATTTTGCGGCGTTTAAGGGATATCAAGATTTTCGTAAAAATTTTTAAGTGCGAATGATTGTTCGTAGTCATTCAAGGGCTCAGGAAACGAAGCACGGTTTTGTTCAAGGTCAGTTCCATAACAAAAACAAAAAATTTGACGGTACACTCATCTATTTTTTGTGATGGCGAAAGATATTCTCCACGCGTTTATTTAGTCGGTGTGAGTTTGCCAGAGGAATTATGAACCGACAAAAGTTGAATGTTAGAAGGATAAAATTTTTCCGGTGAAGTCGGAGTAGTTCTGACATGGAAAAACGTAATTACCAGGACGTCAAATTTTGCTTTTTTCTGCGGTGTATCGGTGCATTTATCAGGTGAGGCAACATGCTTTTAAGCTTGATTTCTCTACTTTCCGCTTCGAAGGCGAAGATTCTTTTCCCACCGCATCATGTATTGAAGTTCCGGCTGCATATTTTTACCGCAAAAACGCAATAAGATCTCAGTCGTACAAGGGCAGGGGCTATCAGTGTGGTCTTCAGAGCCATTTTATAACCTGCCTTAGGGGAACGGCTATAGCGGTGAATATCTACCGATCTGTGGCTATTTGAGCCTTCAATGCTCGATTTGAGGTGCGGGTCCTGGGTTTTGTTGGTATTGATATCGTCGTTTCAGTATTAGCTCTTGGAGGATTCAGGTTTCTTGGCAGGGGCGGGAGTCACTGTTACTTTGACTGTGTGTTTCTTAACCGGTGTGGTTGTCTCCCCGGGAGCGCGGTATTCAAGGGAAAATGAAGTATTTCCCGGAACAACACCGAGGAATTTCCAGACTTCCTTAGCGGTGCTGCCCGGAGCCTGACTGGGTATAACTTCGGTTCCAGCAAGCTTGAGTATGCTTTCGTCAGGTTTTTTCGCGAGAGTCCATGAAAAGCCCGCATCTGGCTCTTTATCGACGGCAAGGTTCAACTCATGTCCAGCCTCAACACTTACTGAACTTGTGACATTATTGTCGGCCTGGGTGACATTGGCGGTAAGAATGTATCTTTTCGCGGGGAGTTTGTCTTTCTCCCATGTTCTTAAATATTCAAGAATTACAGTTGTTGATCCTGGCCCTGTCCCGACAAACTGGAACACCTCCTGACCCGGTGCTCCGACTTTTGTTTCGCCCGCCAGCGCCATAAAGCGGGAGTTCACAAGTCTTACAATGTTCTCGTCAGGTGGTTGAACGGTTTGCCATGTGTAGCCTGTACTTGGATTGGATTCGAGAAATATCTCGAAATACTGACTGGTTTCGGCGTTGATGGTCTCTCTTAACTCCTCAATTCTGGATTCCTGCTTGACCTGCTTTTGCTCCTTCTTTCCGCATCCAGAAGTGAAAGCCAGCATTATGGCAACGGAAAGGGTAAGCGTTAAAACCAGAATTTTTTGTTTTCCTCTGAATTTAATGGCGTTTCTCCTTTCTTTTTCTTCCCTGGCTAAAGGCTGCAACGTTAAAAAGCTTACCAGTAATTTTCAAAACTGGCTTTCAGTTTTAAGACTACAGTCTGATTTGCGATATTTTACCACTATTCGAACGGCAAGAAGATTGCTTTTTTGCTTATGACCCGGCATTAATAAGGACAAAGCTTTGTAACTTTCTGATTTTCTTCCAGTTGTTATTTACATATAAGTTTGCGACTTGCTGATTTGAACTACCTTGTTTCCCTGGAGGGTACTATGCTCTTTTTAAATTGGCTTATAAAAGGTTGTGAGGTTTTTGTAGCATCGCGGGTATATTTTCAAATGAAAAAAAAGAAAGTCATGATAACAAAAGCGCTTTGAAGAAGCCAAAAACGATTTTATTTGTTCCAGGGAGCTGCCCTGGGTAATATCATGCTTTGGGCTTAAGTCATAACAAATTTTTCACTATTAAGAGCGAACTAACTCTACGCGCGCCGAACTCGTATGCGTCGCTCCCAGCCAGAGGATTCAGATTGTCAGGAAGATCAGCGCAAGCAAACTTTAATATTTATCCAACGACATCAACGTATTCGGCCATGATCCACGGCAGTGTTATGGTCCACCCGGCGATTGACTGATATGTGTAACTGCCAGCGATTGTTCCATAAACAACCACCATGCTGTCTTCAACTGCGGGCGTCGAACCTCCAAGGGTAACGTATATCGTGTCATCCCAGAATCCGTAACCCTTGTGCGTGATGTCAACCCTGAGCATTGTCGTTCCCATAGATTCCATAGCCTGGACAACTTTTCCCCTGTAATGGCAGCGGGTTCCCTTGTAAGCCTCCGGGTTCTTCTTGAGCACGTTGTAGGGAGGGCCCGGGGGGCATGATGCTTTATACATCTCTGGCGAAAGCACGCCGGTAACCCTCACTTCTTTTGAAAATTGTTTCCCCTTTTCATCTACTGCGACAAAAAGCAGGGCATTTTCTCCTTCGTTTATCGTCACAGGATGGTGGAACTCGTTGGTTCCCGGAGCAACACCCACCGGGACGCCATTAATATTTAAGGAGGAAGGAAGAAGAAATCTCCCGGATACTGTGTATGTTCCTGCGGTAACCTTCTGGCCCTCGACGAGGTTTTCGATCGAGATGAGTCCCTCAAAGGATGACGCGCTCGCAGGGGACTCGGGTTCGGTTTCGCTTTCATAACTATGGTTTTGGGTGCTTAACGTGTTCTCTAACGTGGTTCTTTCTTTTCCCTTTGTAAAGAAGATGGCGACCACCATTAGGAAGGCAAAGCCGAGAAGTACCGGTAATAGAATTTTGCTCCTTTTGCTCATTTTTGCACGACTTTTCAGGGGATGGGTTCTTTCGGGTAATGGCACGCGTTTTCCCTTGGTTCTCGAAAGGGAAGCGGGCGTTTCTGTCTTTGCGAAAGCGCCTGGAGCAGAAGAGATACGCTCTGTTTCTGCCCGCGGGACATGCGAAATGCCTGGCGTCTTTGATTCCTTAAGGGCGTCATCCGAGCCCCTGAGTGTCCGCGTGGTTCTTTCGGTTGACGGAATTCCGCTGGTTTTTGTTTCTATTTCCTTGGAGGGTGTATCTGCTGCTGCGCTGAGGTCCATTTCAGATAGGAGAAAATATTTTCCTGCTCTTACTGAGAAGACGACATACTTGTACTCCGGGCGCCGGGCATGGGGGCTTATTCTTTCGATGGTGACTATCTCACCTTCTTTGAAGATAAGCTTTCCGCCAGCGTGGATATCTCTTTTGACATAGCAGGTGTTGCCCATATCAAACATTTTTAAATCCCCCTTAAGTTTCGTTGCTCGTCCGGATTTATTTTATGACCGTGGTGCGACAATTACGGCGTAAGGAAAGTAGTTAAACGATTTGCGCTAATTCCCTGGTAGGCCATGTGCGGGATTATGGTTTCACGTTCTTACCTGCGCAGCGACCGGACAAATCGGAAAAATTTAAATTGCTTCTCAAAATTAGGCTTTTATTATTGACTTTATTGAATGCCACCACAATTCAGAAAAGGCAAGAAATGAAATCGGGCTTTCTGCCTGGATTAAGAGCTTTAGTGCGATTTATTCCACTGCCTTTCTGGCGCCGAAAAAAAGCGGAGCGGGTTCACTGTTGCCTGGCTGACAACACCTTGCGCACCGCTTCGGCAAAATCTTTGAACGTGATTCCAAGTGTGCATTTCAGCGGAAAGCTCTCGTAATAAAGCTCTCCTTCGTGAGGCGGATTGAGATAATTCCATGAAGGTTTCTTCCTATAAGGTTCCTTTGGGTCGAAAAGGCGCGGACCGCCGAATATTAAAGCGGGAAGAACCGTTCCCCAGAACTGGCTACGGTAAGTGAGAAACGCGCGAAATTTTAAAAACACCTCGCAGCGCGTCATGTATGTGTAGAGGGTGGGGGTTTCTGCTGGAATGAACTGGTTAAACGCAACTATTGAAGTATTGTATCTGTTGTAAAGGGGCGCTTCGAAGATATCCGGGGGATGTTTCATTCTCATCGCCGCGGTGACGGCCGCGAAATGCGCGAAGTCATGATCGGGATGACCTCCCTCATAGGCCGGTACGAAAAGCGCACGTGGTTTTATTCTACGCATCAACACAGTCAATCTATCCACGATTTCCACCGGGTAAAAGATGGATTTCCCGTCCGGGTAGTCCCAGAAAATGAGCGAATCCTCTTTTATTCCGATAAGGGACAAAGCATCCCTTGATTCTTTTCTTCTGATATCAGGCGGCGCGGATGCCCCGCCATCGGTGATCCAAAGGATTTTTATGTGATGTCCTCTTTCAACCAGTTTCTTCATCATGGCGAAATAAGCAATTTCATCATCCTGATGAGCGAAGACGAAAATAAAGGGAGAGAAGGGTAATTCGAGCTTTGAAAAGGATGCGGGGTCCGAAACGTAGGGAGAGCTTCGCTGAGCCGATTTTGCGTTCAACGCCGCGGAGAAGGTTGGATGGACTGATAAAAGAAGAACGGCAAGCAAAAGAGCAATCGAAAGAGGCCTGATTATTTTTCTCAGGGATAATTTTTTGAAGGACTCCCGGCGCATTTCTCGCCCCCCGGACCCTTGTAGAAAAGATCGCACACATCAAGTTATCAGTGACGGAAATGAATGTCAATTCGTAGACGGACTCGATATCCTGCTGGTGCTTGAAGAAAGGTAAACATAGGTTACATCGGTTTGAAAAGGTTTTTCAGGCACAGATTAAAACAGCAGCTTTTATAAGCACCAGAAAAAGTAACTGCGCCGACGTTCTCTGGTTAACCCGTAAAATAAATGCTCGCTAGCATAATGGTAACCGTAAGCGCGCTTTCCTGGATTCAAGATCGATACCCTATAGATGGCATGAGATGTTGAGTGATGCCTGGGAAATCAAACTACCAGTCCGGGACAAATTTAGATCCCGAGTTTCCTCCTTTTTGACTCAATGTGCTTGAGCATTCCCTCCACGGCTTTTTTAACGTCAGTTTCAACGCTCAGTGTCGCGCCGGTTATCCCGGATAGTTCCGATGTCAGGAGTTTCACGAGATTGGGTGCGCCCGTGACAGTCGGCACCGGGTTCACGTAGGTATAAAGCCCGAGGGCGAGGGCGAACAATGCGTCGATTGTCGCTTTCTGTTCCATGTACTCCGGAGCGGCTGCGACGACGGGAAGATCCGGTATCGGCGCGTTTCCGAGCGCGGCGGAAATTGATGCAAGGAGGTCAGCTAACCTTCCTGTGTCTGTGCAGGTTCCGTAACTTAAAACGGGGGGAATACCCAGGCTTGTGCACACCTCTTTCAAGTTTTCGCCGGCAAGCGGAAGGCTCTCAGTACTGCAAAGTCCCGCAAGTTGCATGGCGGCGTTTCCGCAGCCCATGGAAAGAATAAGAATGTCATTTGCTATTAGTTCTTTTGCGATAGCCACACTGTGTGAGTCCTGTCCGGTATTGCGCAGGGTTGTGCAGGAAACAAGCCCGGCGACTCCCTTTATTTTGCTCTGCTTGATAGCATCGAGGAGAGGCTCAAGCGTTCCCCCGAGAGCCTCAAGGATGCTCTCACTTGAAAAACCGACAATCGCTTCTTTCATAGGGTATCCTTCTGCAGCTTTGATGTTCTTCTTGCGCTCGCGGAAATTGTCAATCGCCATCTCTAGAAGAATTGACGCTTGTTCTCCTGCTTTTTCGGGGCGATAATTAACCCTTTCTTTCACCCCCTCAAAGGCGACGAGATCGCTTACCGGGACAAGCCTGAAACCATATTTCCTGGCATAAATGGGATCCACTGGCATGGAGCAATTCATATCGCACGCGAAGAGATCAACGCAGCCCGACGAGAGTACCGCTTCCTGCATTATCCAGTTGCCGGTGAATCCCCACAGGACATCGTCCATCTCCCATCTCTGGATGATCTCCTGACCAGTTTCGATATTGGCAATTATTCTCAAGCCTTTCGCTCCTGCGGCGCGGGCTTTCTCCTGCCAGGAGGGATCTCTTGCCAGATCAATCAACGCAAAACCGAGGAATGGTTCGTGTCCATTCGGAAGAACGTTTACATAATCAGGGTCCAGAACCCCTAGGTCAACTCTCATTTTGTGAGGGCGGGGCGTGCCGAAAAGGATGTCCTGGCAGTATTCGTTCAAGAGCTGGCTCTGATAAGCCATGGCAACCCCGAGCCTCATCGCTTTGAGCGCGAGGCTGACGTAATACCCGTCCACATTAGTAAGGCATGAGCTTGCCGCGCGCATCATCTCCGGATATATTCCTCCCACCACATCTTGTGTTTGTTTAGCATGCTACTGCTGATCGGCTCGATGTCGGCGGCGGCGAATTGACGGGCCAGCTCGTCCGCGATCCGGCCGCGGATCGAACGCATCACTACTGTGGCCACATACGCGTCGTTGAGCGCGTCGCAGTCCCACAGTGATTCGTAGCGGCCGGACTTGTCCGGCCGGAGCCGGACAGTGGAGTCGTGGCGGCCGCCCCGTGGAGTCGTCGCGGCCGGACTTGTCCGGCCGTCGGTGGGGGGACACAGCGGTTGACTTCAGC
>JACVIW010000048.1 GCA_015711695.1 Candidatus Geohydrothermomicrobium daggyaiense | reverse complement strand
TGTCCGAAAAGTGCCCTGGATTTAAGGCCTGGCGGTATGGTCATTGACAGGGCAGCGTGCGATGCTTGCGGAATATGTGCTGCTGCATGTCCTGCTGGAGCCCTTGAAATCGTGGGAAAAGAATGCACGACAGTTGATGTTTTTGAAGAGGTGAAGCGCGACGAAGTTTTTTATAAGAATTCGAACGGAGGCGTGACCATCTCGGGAGGTGAGCCGACCGCTCAGCCGGACTTCGTGCATGAACTTCTATCGATTTGCAAGGCAGCAAAAATCCATACGGCTTTGGATACTTCCGGTTACTGCTCCTCTGAGGTGTTTGAGAAACTCACTGAAGTATCTGACCTGGTATTGCTTGACCTGAAGACAATTGACGAGGAAAACCACCTGAAGTTCACCGGTGTCTCCCTCAAACCGATACTTAAAAACGCTCGTTGTTTAGTTGAGAGTAAAAAGAGAACATGGATAAGGACGCCAGTTATTCCCGGCTACACCGCTGAACCTGATAACATATCAGATCTCGCGCATTTCGTAAGAGAAGAAATTGGCACTGCTGAAAGATGGGATCTGCTCGCTTTCAACAATGCATGCGAATCCAAATATGACCGTCTTGATACTGAATGGCCCTTAAAAGGTGTTGCGTCGGTCGATTCTTCCGTAATGGATGAACTTGCGGAGCTGGCTAAAAAAATCTCCGGTATTGACATTCACTGGTCAGGTCCAGCAAAGATAAAAAGCTGAAATTAATTCGCCGTAAAGGAGACCTAAAAATGAACACTGTTATTGAATCAAAGGAAACATTATCAGATATCCCGCCAAATGTTCGCGCTGTCTACGAGAAAGAAAGAGCTGCCAAGTTCCTTGCGACTTTATCCCCTGAGGGAGTGCCGAATGTGGCCCTTATAGTTAGCCAGCTTCCGGGTGATAACAGAGAGTTCATATTCGGTGAGTTTATGATGGTTAAAACGCTTGAAAATCTGAAATCAAATTCTTTTGTGGCGAGCCTGGCTATTACTGAGAAACTGGAGATGGCGGGGTACGAAGGGAATGTTATTCGATGGACACAGTCGGGACCTCTTGTGGAGAAGATAAACAGTATCCCCTTTTTCAGGTATAACGCCTACGCGGGCATTCATAACGTTGCAGTTGTTGAAGTGGAAAAAGTTGTTGACCTGCCGCGGAAACTTTCGTATGCCGTACTTGCGAAGGACTACGCCTCTTTGTTGATGGCCTCGAAACTGCTTCGCGGCAGGAATTCTTCGGCTGTCGAATTTCCTCTTCCTGTGAGGGAGAAGTTCAACAGTATAATGTCCATAAAGGTTATCGCATTCCCGGTTGAAAAAGAGAAACCTGCTGTTTTTCCGGCTTTGAGCACGCGCTTCACGGGACCCTCCTGCCTCACATTCAAGGTGACTGACTATAACAAGAAAATTCTTGATTTCGACCTTCCTTTGCCGGTTGCATTAAATGTCCTTACTCTCGACCTGCGAACCTATCAGGTGAAGGGCGAGCTTGTTTCAGTGCGAGCGTTCGCGGGCTCAAGATTTGGCCTGGTGGAGTTATCAGAACTGTATTTGTCCATGCCGCCTCTCTGTGGCGAAAGAATCATCTAAGGTCTATATTGATATTGTTTTTGGGAGAGGTCAGACTTCTTAATTATTGAGATAGCTGACGTATGAAGGAAGCGGAAATTTTCAGAATCCCGTCTTTCTGGTAGGGATTCGATTTAGATTTCCAATAAGTCAGGTGGTAAGTCAGGTGGTGGGTTGCGTTTGTTTGGCGTAGAACTTGAAGCTATAAGCAATCTTGCCAGAGACGAAGTGTTTTCTACCCTGGAAAGAAGATACGCAGATGGAGTCTTTTCACGGGATCTTTGGAGGAAGATGGGAAAGACTGGTCTTTTTGGTTTGACTGTGGATGAAGATTACGGCGGAAACGGCGGGAGTCCACGGGATTTGGCGCTTGCAGTCCGGGAATTTACGGAAAAGGGGTATGATCTGGGTCTTTCGCTATCCTGGATAACACATCATAGCCTTTGCTTAAAATCCATCGAGGCTTTCGGCACTGATAAACAGAAAGAAAAGTATCTTCCAGGATTAATATCTGGCGAACTGGTGGGCGCTGCTGCCTTTTCTGAGCCTGAAACGCGCGGTGATCCCTTTAACATGAAAACAATCGCCAGAAGGAATGATGGAGGTTATAAACTTACCGGAAAAAAGGTATATGTCACATGCGGTCCTGTTGCGGACGTGCTTGTGACTCTTGCTCTGACAGGTGAGGAGGGCGAAAAAAAAGAATTGACCGCCTTTATAGTTGAGACAAGTCTCCCCGGAATTAAAATTGAGCGAATGGACTTGAATTTCCTGAGGACTTCACCGCACGCGATCGTGGAGTTCGAAGACGTGATGCTCCAGGATAACGCAGTACTGGGCGAAGTAGGTGGAGGACACTCTGATTCAAGCCGAACAGCTTTTGCCAGGGAAAGAGCGCTTGTTCTTTCTGCGCTCTGTGGGATGTTCCAGTGCGCAGTTAACGAAGTTTCAGCGCGCTTCAGGCAGAAATACGAAGGTTTGCGACTCGAAGGACCCGAAGCTGGATCCTGGATACATCATCTTTCAGCTCTCGAGGCTTACAGGTATCTGACGCTTGAAATTTCGAATAGAGCGTTTCTTGGATATGAGGAATGGAAAAAATCTGTTGAATTGCTGATATATCTAGGAATGTCGTACGCAAAATGGGCATACTGGATTGACGCATTCATATCCAGACATGACATAGAGGTTACCTTTCCGCTTGATGTAGTCTTAAGCGACATGAAACTTGCTCTGGTCAATGAAGGTTTGCTTTTAAAGGAAGGAAAAAGAATGTATCTTTCTTGAAATCCACCGGGTGCCCCTGTTTCGATTCTTGAACCTATCGGACAATGGAAAATTCAATTTCTGGTTTCAAAAGCGGTGTTCCCAAAAAAACGCCTTTAAGAACATAGTCCCCCGTATGGAAAATGTTCGAAGGTATAGATATCCTGTAGCTTTTTGTTTCACCGGGGGCCATTACAATTTCCGTTTTCGTCTCGGTAAAAGTTTTTCCCTGTGACCACTGCCAGACTTTCTCACCCTTTTTTCTATATATCGAAAAATCAAAAAACTTTTTCGTGCTCAATTGAAAAATAGTATTCTTTCTGCTCAAGTTTGTCACGGAAAGACACGCTCCGATAGGTTGGCGACTGTCTGAAGGATGGTATGTTACACTCAAACCGACCCTTGCGGAATTGCTAACTTTCAGGGCAAGGGAATGTTTCCTTGATATATGATGTTTAGGTTCCGCAACGCATCCCGAGGAAAGGACGGTAATAAAAAAGAATATAAAGTACTTAATAAATCTTCTGAGATTCACCCTGTCAAAAATTCCTTTCATTCGAGAAAATCGATAAGCATCTCATTTACGAGAACTGGCTGTTCCTGCTGAACCCAGTGGCTGCAATTCGGTATATATCGTATTTTCAAATCCCCCTTGACGTATTTTTCCATTCCATAGGTCAATTCTTTACCAAGAGCCCTGTCTTTTTCGGCCCATATTATGAGGGTGGGTGAAGTAACAACGGGGAAATTTCCGCGTCTACTTGATAGAAAAAGCTGGATATTTGAAGCGTCCCTAAACATTGCCCGGTAGTAGTTTAAGCCAGAATTGAGAGCACCGGGGCGCGCGGCAGCCTGTGCGAGCGCATTAATATCCTCTTCGGTGAATGCTTCTTTGTTTATTGCCCAGTCCGTGAAGACTCTTCTTATGAGCAAATAATCCCATGCTCTGAAAAGAAGCTCCGGGAGTCCTGGTATCTGGAAAAAAAACATGTAAAGTGAACGCCTCAACTGTCTCGGGTTTTTCATGAGATTTTCTAAAAAGGCTATCGGATGGGGGCAATTCATGACAACGAGTTTCTCTGTTGCTTCGGGGTAAAGCATCGCAAATGACCAGGCAACGGCACCACCCCAGTCGTGTCCAACTATATATGATTTATCTGTACCGAAGTGCTTTATCAAACAGAGCACATCGCGGGTAAGCTCTGCCATTCTGTAAGAGGAAATGCCCCGGGGCTTATCGCTTAGATTGTAACCTCTCATGTCCGGGGCAACCGCGAGAAAGCGCTCTGAAAGGGCGGTTATCTGGTGCCTCCAGGAGTACCAGCATTCGGGAAATCCATGCAAGAAGATGACAGGTTTACCTTTCCCAGCGTATGCACAGTGGATTTTTATGCCGTTGACTTCAACGTATTCGAAGGACACTCCCTCAACCACCGCTCACCCTCCGAGATCGTTTTATCTAAAGGTTGTTTATGGTAGAAGATATGATATCAAAATGCAATTTTCGGCGCACTGGTATGTTAAAGTGTCTGAATGGCAAATATGAATTGACCGGTTTATTGAATATACTTTATTAGCTTATCAATATAGCGTACTTTGTGTGGTTTCTGATAAGGAGGAAATATGAATGCGGTCGTTATGGGCGGTGGAATGAGCGGTCTTGCGGCGGCAATAAATCTGCTTGATCTAGGCATAGAGGTCAGTGTTTTCGAATCGGACAGCATACTGGGCGGAAGGGCGAGTTCCTGGCATGACGAGGATGGGGATCTTATTGATAACGCGTTGCATGTATTTTTCCCTTATTATGTTAACCTGCTTAATTTTTTTGAAAAATTAGGAATTGAAAATAATATTATCTGGAAGAACACCGAATTCTATTACGCTCAAGCGGGTGGCAATTTAGCGATACTTAAGTTCAAAAAATTGCCCGCGCCACTCCACGCAATATATGCTTTTTCTCATCTTCTTAAAGATTACAGAGATATTCCAAGATGGAAAGTTATCGCCGCGGCACTACCGCTTGGCCTGGGCTTCTTGCTTTCAGAAGAAAAGGTGAAACGGCTTGATAATATCAGCATGGCGACACTTGTATACAAATTCGCTCCACTTGAAGGTTTAAAGGTGATGGAGCCTGGAATTAACGGTCTCACTTTCACTCCATCATACGCAGTGTCGGCGAAAGTCATGCTTAACTGGGGAATGAAAGTGATGGGTTCAGCGAGTACTGCGCGAGTTGGGTTTGCGAATGGAGGAATGGGTGAGATCTGGGTCGACAGATGCCGTGAATATATCGAGTCCAGAGGGGGGAAGATATTTCTTGAAACACCGGTGGAGTCTATCGAAGTCGAAAGCGGAAAGGTAAAAGCGATTCGTCTGGGGAATGGCAACAGGGTGGAGGCGGATCTCTATATCTCAACTCTTCCTCCGTTTCTTTTAAGGCGAATCCTCCCGAAAGAGTCGTTCAACCTTGAATACTTTAGGGACCTTTTTTACTTTGAACATGCTCCGTCTCTTTCCCTTCAGATTTGGTTTGACCGAAAGGTAACGGATGTAGATGTGACTTTCTTTTCCACTGATTGTGTCTTTAACACTTATGCCGACTTATCTAACGTGCTTCCACATATATTCAAGGAAGGAAGCATGTTCGAAATGGTTCTTTCGCCGGCGGATCATCTTATTGGACTTCCTGATAAGCTAATATTCGATCTCGCAATTGGGCAGATAGAAAATATTTTCCCATTAATAAAACGAGATATGGTGAGAAAGTGGAAACTGGTTAGGGAACGACAGGGAGTGTACCGGCCGTTTCCTGGCATGGAATCCCACCGACCATTTCAGCGTTCGCCCTACGAAAATCTGTACCTTGCTGGTGACTATACCAGGACGGAAGTCAGTTCAGGTGGCATGGAAGCAGCAATTTGGAGTGCAAATAAAGTTGCTGAGCTCGTTGCGGAGGATTATATGGGTAAAGCGATCAATCTTAACGTTGAGTTCATGCAAGCAGAGCCGTTTATGAAGGTGGCAAGGCCGGTGACTTTCGCCGTTATGATTGCACTTGCCTTGAAAGCAGGAAGGTTTTTCTGGCGGTTTCTCACTAGGACCGGTGGCAAAAAAACTTAATGAAATTGTTCAATTTGAGATGACAGTCCAGGAGTGTTCTGTATTATATGGCCCGAAACCAGGAACGATTGTCTGCCTGATTTTGCCTGACAGGGCAAGACTTCCCATAGATCTTAAAAGGATATTCACGTTTTCAGGACCCAAAAAATTCAACGCCTTCTCCACCTTATTCGCAGCAGGCCTGAAATATTTGTACCAGAAACGGTTTTTTATTAAGTATGAGCGGGAGAAACCTGAAGTGAAACGGTTAAACTCGAGCTCTGCCCTGTTAGGATCCATTACTGCAATAGCCGCTATTTTTCCGCTGACAATTGCGCCTGATATACCGAACCAGAACACTGGATCCATTAACCCGGATATGGTACCGCATAAAATAAACCCTTTATGAAAAAGTCTGGGGTTCCTGGGTGAAGCAAGTGGAACTACTCCTGCCGTTCGCTTCCAATTTTCATGTTCTATGCCTTCCGCGCTTGCCAGGAATTTCCTGTATCTTTCAAGGCAGTTCTTTCCAACAGGACTGGTGCTAAAAAGGAGGTTAAAATAATAGTCTTTTACGGAGGAGAAATAACCGTATTCTGTGACACAATCCCCCCACCAGGTAAACGCATAATTTGATATGCGGGTGTTGCCTCTAGAAATCCATCCCTCCCATTTAAGACACGGAATATCGAGCATCTTGTAGACTGAAGGAGAAAGGCCGCAGGCAACGATGCTTGAAGGCTTTGGACGCTCCACGACCTCCGCGGTAAGTTTGGAATTAAAAACGAATTCCACGCCTGCTTCAATACATTTTGAATACAATAGAGAGTCTATGCTCGAGGGTCTTGTGCCTCTTTCCAGCGCATAGAAGCCCTGGTGAGGAATCGTTATTTTTGTTTCATTGAAGTAAAAAGGAATGGGTCTTGAAACGGGCGAGAAACAATTTTCTATATTCAGGCCAATATATTTAGATGTTGCAACTGGATCGATTGGTGTAACGTGGGTTGACGGGTTGTACTCACTTGAGCCACCGAAATTGGCTTCTTTTTCATGCACGAAAACCCTGTAGCCTTCTTTTACAAGGGAATAAGCGGCTATCATTCCCGACATGCCACCACCGTATATATGAACTTCTCTGGCGCTCATTCTGACCCCCTGTGTTAATCTAGACGGAAGGATATAAATGATATGAGAGAAACGTCAGCTATAATAATACTCACAATGCTTAATTTAATGCTACAATAATCGACTAAAGGTGCGGCACTCCGGGAGGCAAGAATGTCAAAGAAAAGGGACATCAGGAAAATCATAATAAATGCAGCAAAAAAAGTATTTGCGGAGAATGGCTATGCCTCGGCGTCTGTGGAAGACATACTTCGCGAGGCTAAAGTCGCCAGGGCAACTTTCTATAAGTATTTTACAAACAAGAGACACGTTTTTATTGAATTGTTGAAGGAGTTCTTGAACTCGCTTTACGAGAATACGATTATCTCTCTTGATTTTGGCAGGGATAACCCTCCTGACCTTCAAAATTTTACAAAAAAACTCGAGTCAGGACTTGTTTTCTTCTATCGGTATTTTGTTGAAAATGATGAGATAGTTCGCGTGTATTATAGCGAAGCATTCGGTAAGGACGCTTCGATTTATGCAATATGGGATGAGTTCGACAGAAGAATGACAAGAGAGCTTTCCAGAATAATCGAAAATGGGATATGGCACGGCATATTTAGGCCTGTTAAATCCGAACTTGTTGCTCAGGCTCTTCTTATGATTTTCATCGAGGTTCCCTACAGATATATGATAAGTCACCGGAGCAGAGCGATTAATGTGGAAGAACTTGCCAGGCAGATGGTTTCATTTGTGATGACAGGTATAGCCCGCTCTGAATTTCCGCTCTTTACGAATTTTCCCTCCCATAAAGTAACAATAGCCAAAGAACCGCAAACCGAGAGGATGGATCCCGGTTTGCAGTGACCACTTTATTTTCTACTGGATTAAACAATAGAAAAGCTTTTTAATAAGGGCATCCTTTCTAATGAAATACATAAAGATATAATAATCTTCGCCACCGTCCGCGGGTGAATTAAAAAGGTATTATACTGCCGGTAGATCGCGGTGACGTGTGTATAAGCGAATACCAATTCTTTTCTTCTTTTACTCTCGTTGTACTGATTTATGTTATTCTCTATATTCTCCAAAGCATTGGATTATTTATTGCTCGCGATTGAAACTGGTGCTATTCTCATCGCCTGGAGGTGATTCAAACGCACAAACAATACGACCATAAGTCAATAGAAGAAAAATGGGTGAAGATCTGGAGCGAGGACCAGGCCTACCGGGCTGTAAAAGACGGCAGGCCCAAGAAGTATATTCTCGTGATGTTTCCTTACCCGAGCGGCCCGGCTCATATGGGGCATGTCGCGAACTATACCCTTGGAGACGTTCTTGCAAGGTACTTTATGAGAAAAGGCTATACCGTTCTACATCCCATGGGTTATGACGCTTTCGGTCTGCCTGCTGAGAACGCCGCTATACAGAGTGGAATACATCCTGCGACCTGGACAAGAAAAAATATCGAGCTTATTCGCCAGGATTTAAAGAGACTTGGCTTTGCCTATGACTGGACTCGCGAAATATCCACATGCGATCCAGGGTATTACAAATGGACTCAGTGGTTCTTCATAAAGATGTTCGAGATGGGCCTTGCGTATAAAGCGGACGCGGCTGCCAACTGGTGTCCATCATGCGGTACGGTTCTCGCCAACGAGCAAGTACTTTCCGACGGTTCATGTGAGCGCTGCGGTGCTTTCGTGGTGTCAAAGTGGCTTAATCAGTGGTTTTTCAAAATAACCGATTACGCAGAAAGACTCCTTGATGACATGAAACTGCTTACTGGCTGGCCCGAGAGGGTGCTTACCATGCAGAGAAACTGGATTGGAAAATCCTCAGGGGCTCATGTTGATTTCACCCTGGAATCGACTGGGGAGAAGATACGAGTGTATACCACCAGACCGGATACGCTTTTTGGTGTTACATTCTTCCTTCTCGCGCCCGAACATCCGCTGGTTGACCGTCTTGCGAGAAGTGCTCAGATCAAAGAGAAGGTTGATGAATTCAGGGAGGGATTGGCAGGCAGGACCTCTTTTGAGCGATCAGCAATAGACACGGAAAAGGAAGGGGTATTTTTAGGAGATTACGTAATAAATCCCGTTAACGATGAGAGAGTGCCCGTATATACCGCTAATTTTGTTCTGATGGAATATGGCACCGGCGCTGTTATGGGTGTTCCTGCGCATGACCAGAGGGACTTTGATTTCGCCAGGAAATATGGTCTCCCCATAAAAATAGTAATAAAGCCAGCTGATGCGGAGCTCGTTGCAGAAAAGATGGAATCAGCGTACGAGGGCGAGGGTATTATGGTCAATTCGGGGGTCTTTAACGGGACTCCAAGCGAGGAGGGTAGAAACAAGATATGTGATTTTCTCGAGGAAAACTCATTTGGTGGAAGGGCGGTGAACTACAGGCTTCGTGATTGGCTTGTCTCCAGGCAGCGCTACTGGGGTGCACCGATACCAATGATCTACTGTGATTTTTGCGGAATAGTTCCTGTTCCGGAGGAAGATTTGCCAGTAATTCTCCCGGAGAATCTGTCCCTTGCAGAGGGTGGGAAGTCTCCACTGCCTTTTGAGGAATCGTTTTATAAGACGACTTGCCCTAAATGCGGCATGGAGGCAAAGCGCGAGACGGACACGATGGACACGTTTGTTGATTCATCGTGGTATTTCTTCAGATACGTGAGCCCAAAAGAAGAAAACGCACCCTTTGATCGTGATGAGGTCCGTTACTGGATGCCTGTGGATCAGTATATAGGGGGAATCGAACACGCTATTCTCCATCTTCTCTACTCCCGGTTTTTCACGAAAGTTCTCTATGACATGGGTTTAATCGATTTCACTGAACCTTTCACAAACCTTCTTTGCCAGGGGATGATAACTAAGGATGGCGCGAAGATGAGTAAATCGAGGGGTAATGTCGTAACACCGGGAGAATACATAGAAAAACTCGGAGCAGACACACTAAGGCTATACATACTTTTCATGGGACCGCCAGAATGCGGGAAGGATTGGAGTGACGCAGGCGTCGAGGGCGCGCATCGTTTTCTTCACAGAGTCTGGAATCTTGTGCATGAGCGGTATATAGATTTATTGGAAAAGCCTGGAGCCAATCTTAACCAGAATGACCGGCGGCACAGAGAAATGCGAAGCTTAACACATAAGACAATCATGAAAGTCTCTTCTGATATAGAAAAATTTGCGTTTAATACAGCTGTGAGTTTCATAATGGAACTTGTGAATGGAATCTATAAGTATACGGCTGAAATAACCCCTGATCCTGATGTCTTAAGGGAAGCAGTAGAGACAACCCTTCAATTGCTCGCTCCATTCTCGCCATTTATTACCGAGGAATTGTGGCAGGTTCTGGGAAAAAGCGAAAGCATCCATTTATCACCATGGCCCGAGTATGATCCTCTTCTTGCAAAATCAGAGGAAATAACTCTTGTGGTCCAGGTAAACGGAAAGGTAAGGGACAGGATAAAGGTCTCCGCTGATATCAGTGAAGAAGATATGCGTAAAAAAGCGCTTGATTCAGAGAAAGTGAGGCGACACATCGCAAATCGGCAGATTAGAAAAGTTGTGATTGTACCGGGTAAACTTGTAAACATTGTTGTCTAACGCACTCTTTTGCGCCATGGCTTTCCCATGCCTTATTGACTTTTGAATCTGACGATAAATATTTTCCAAAAAGTCTCGTCTTATGAACTTCTCGAAGTTTCCCTCTAGGGTGTTTTTAAACTCAATATCAAGGTTATTTTCCAATTCGCTTGATTTGCTTTGTGTATGATGTTATTCTCTTAAGCAATGCAAGCAAATTTGAAAAGGGTATCATTTATGGAAGAGCTAAGACAGAAAGCAAGCGAAATCGTGAGAAGCGCTTCGGACCTGTCTTTGATTCAAATCTCAGTTATCATCCTTCTTGCGCTTTTTATAATAGCGGGCGGGATCTTTTCTTACATAAAATCAAAACCCAGAAGTGTGAAAATAATAAGTTCGAAGAAAACAAGCGTTGATGAGAATAGGATAATCAAAGTGCATGTGGCTGGCGCAGTCTTGAAACCGGGCCTATACGAAGTGCGGGAAGGAATGAGGGTTGCTGACGCGATAAAAGCGGCGGGCGGAGAATCAACGGATGCTGATGTCGAGCAACTCAATCTTGCTGAGAGGCTAAGGGACGGCCAAAAGATAATGGTTCCCCAAAAATGTGCCGGAAACTCGCTTGATGACCCGTTATCGGCTGGGTATCACGCCGAAACATCCACGCAGAGTAAAAAGATAAACATAAACACGGCAACTGCCGAAGAACTTGAGTCCTTGCCCGGTATAGGACCCGCACTCGCCTCGAGAATAATCAAATACAGGCGCGAAAAAGGTTTCTTTACCTCGGTTTCCGGGCTAAAAAATGTGCCGGGTATCGGTCAGAGAAAATTTGAATCCCTGAAAGACCTTGTCGAAATTTAGTCCAAGAGGTTCATTCTATCTTTTATGTTTTTTCTCACTGTGCGTGGGGATTTTTGCAGCTTTCGTCCAAAAAGATGTACTTTGCTTCGCGGTATATGCTTGTTTTCTAATCGCACTGTTCGGATTCTTCTGCCATAATTCCTTGGGAAATAGCGTAAAAATTATCGCATTACTTATCCTGTTTATGATAGCCGGATATACATCTGCAAGGTTTCACCTCAGTTCTTTATTTAGCGATCCTTTCACCGAAGCGCAGGGATTATCGGGAGAGGTGAGAATAAAAGGACAGGTTGATAGCGTTCCGGATAGAGTCGGGAATACGCTCAGATTTACTCTCAAAACTTCGAAAATAATCTATGGCGAGCGCCACGTACTGTGTAAGAAAAACATTTTTGTCAAGTTGACAGATGTGGATTCAAGTAATGAGGAGCTCCTTCCGGGAGATGCATGCG
>JACVIW010000047.1 GCA_015711695.1 Candidatus Geohydrothermomicrobium daggyaiense | reverse complement strand
CGATGCGGCTCGGCTGGCAGTATGCCGTGTTCATGATTATTGTCCAGTTCGGAAGATACATAGTGGGTGCGCTACTCGTTGCGAAATTCGGAATGCATGTTGAGGGGCCTTTCTGGGGATGGCTGGGAACACTTGTTATTCTAATTCCTGCTGAGCTTGCTGTTTTAAAAGTCTGGAAGAAAATCAAGAGAGGTGCTTTTTCCAGGACTCTTGAGAGAAACGTTCTCTCTTACGGGCTACCTCTTATTCTCGTGAATATCTTTTCAGATATTCTCACTGCTGCGGACAGGTATATGGTTCAGGGAATCTGGGGTTCCAGACAGGTCGGATTATATTCTGTGGTATACACACTTGTGACCAATCTTGAAGCGATTCTGGCAAGCATTATCGCCATGGGCGCCACTCCGGTCATAATAAGGTTTTTTGAAAAAGAAGGAGAGGAAGCGACTGTAACTCTTATAAGCAGGATCACAAGGTATTTTCTGATGCTGCTCGTTCCCGCGATGGTGGGAATCTGGGTCTTGAACAGGCGAATAGTCAGTGTAATAACTTCCCCCGGATACATGGACGCGACCAGGGCTGTTTTTCCACTTGTGTTCGGGATCTTTATCAGCAACCTCCAGTGGTTGCCATTCTTATCATTTCAATTAAAGAAAAAGACGGACGCCTCAATTCTGCCCATCGGGGTTTCTGCAGTTTTCAATCTTGCTCTGAACGCATTGCTTATTCCCCTTTTCGGTCCCCGGTACGGGTTTGTGGGCGCTGCGTGGGCAACGTTTGCAAGTTATTTCCTCAGTTTCCTCCTTATCACAAGGAAGGGCGGAAAGTACATGAGATGGGAATTTCCCTGGAAAGGTTCATTTTCCATCTTCATGTCAACTGCCGTAATGGGGGTGGTGCTTGTTTTTCTCGACAGGGTTATTTTTGGTAGATGGTATGGGCTTCTTCTTCTTGTCATAGCCGGGATATTTTTATACGCGCTCGTAATGGTTTTGACCGGCGGATTTACAAGGTCGGAGCTCAATTTCGTGCGCGATCTGTTTAGTCGGGCTTTCATGAAACGAAGCGATAGTGATTCTCAATTTTAGACTGGATTTTTGTATGACGACAGGAATATTTTCGTGAGAAAGACTGTCAAAAAGATGGCTTCAGAAGAAAAACATTCAGACAGAAAAGTGCTGGTTATCAGTTATAACTACCCGCCCGTTGGCACTATCGGAAGTCTCAGGGTTACAAAGATAATATCCCGTCTTCCAGCTCTGGGCTGGTATCCAACTGTCCTCACTGTTGGCAGAGATATCTCCAAACCGAGTGCGTGGGATGAGAGCGAGGGGGTTTTCCCTGGGGTGAAAGTGACGAGAGCACCCTTCCTCGACCCGCTAACTTTTATCCAGAGGGCCTTCTGGAAAGCGGGGCTGCTTGCTTCAGGGGTAGGGAAGGCAAAAAGAACAGAAAGAGGCGCAAAGCTCTTTTCGCTTGTGAGAAGATTTATCCGGTGGCTTGCGCGCTGGGGAACTTTCCCGGATCGTTACGTTTTGTGGATTCCATTTGCACTGGTCAAAGCCATATATGAGATAAGATCGGGTGACTATTCCCTTATCTTTAGCACATCTCCGCCTCTTACGAATCACTTTATCGCTTATCTGCTCACACGCCTTACATCAATTCCATGGGTTGCAGACCTCCGGGACCCCTGGGCTCACGGATATCTCGACCTTTCCATGAGAGAGATAGCTCTTCACAGAAGGCTTGAGAGGGCGATACTTTCGCGAGCAACAGCCATCAGTGCTGTTTATGAACTGCTTGCCCGCGATATAGAAAAAAATTGCGGCTTGCAAGCTGGAAGTGTTTTTTGTATCAGCAATGGCTTTGACCCTCATGAATATCCGGAGGACGTAGCCCCTCTTGAGGGCAGGTTTGTTCTCACTTTTACCGGTTCGGTTTTCGGTCTAAAGCAGGACCCTGGACCAGTTTTCGAAGTAATTGAAGAACTCATAAAAGAGAACTTTATTTCACCGGATGAAATTGTTGTCAGGTTTTATGGACCTCCCGACGAGGAGCTTGAAAGATTGCGCCGCAGTCTTTTATACCCGCAGATTATGGAAATACACGGGGTCGTTAAAAGAAAAGAGGCGCTTATAAAGCAATGCGAGTCAGCCGCTCTTCTCGTTTTACTCTGGGATAATCCCTACACTGCAAAATACTTTGGCGGGAAGATATTCGAGTATCTGGGCGCGAAGAGACCCATCCTTGCGTGGTGCCCTGCAGGTGGGGAGATATTGTCGCTTCTTGAGCGAACCGGTGCCGGCGTTGGGGTTACTTCAAGAAAGGAGTTGAAAAGGGTATTAATAGAATGGATATCCCAGTACAGGGAAAATAAAGAGATCGAGTACCGTGTGAACCTCGAAGAAGTTTCGGCTTTTCACTGGGACAGAATCGCCGTGCAGATGGCTGAAGTTTTCCAGAGGGCTGTAAGCGGCAGCAGGCATGTTGATTAGACAGGCATTAACTGTT
The DNA here is from genome assembly GCA_015711695.1 of Candidatus Geohydrothermomicrobium daggyaiense. Lineage (GTDB taxonomy): Bacteria > Actinomycetota > Geothermincolia > Fen-727 > JACVIW01 > Geohydrothermomicrobium > Geohydrothermomicrobium daggyaiense. Next base: position 9,494 of record JACVIW010000047.1, on the reverse strand, counting down.
TAACTGTCATTTTTTGACCTATTACTTGAAAAGAGGGCATGTCACGGAAATGGAAACCTGTTGGGAATTTCATACGTGTAAGGACCCGCTCTTTCCTCAGGAATATCTAACTTATCCTGCTTCTATTAATCGTGATAATAAATGCGTTTTTGCTTGAATTGCCGGGGTGAGGAATGCCGGTGTTGCATCGGGATAATCATCCTGCCAGGCATGAGCCTGCGAAAATTCATTCGGTACAAATTGTCTTTGGAATCGCTTTTTTCATCTTCACCCATTAACCCAAACAAATCTTGACGTGTTTCCACTACTGTCGCGCATCTCCGCGAAGGCGTGATAAAAAATCTCAAGGCGGAATCCTGCCAGCTTCTTCAACCGGGGCGTAAGCATGTGAAATAACGAGAACTGACTGAATGTGAGACTTAAAAGCTGCATCGAAAAAATCGTCCGTTAATTATACCTGGATTCCGGTTCTTCTCAGATGGTCAATCGAATTCGTTCGCTTTGACGTTGCCCTGCCGGGCTATTTGGCTGACTCTTCTGTCACCGGAACTTGCTACTTTTCTTATGTTTATGCGAACCGATTCAAGCGCACCCAGGGCAAAACCCTTACCGTAGTAAAAAGAGCCCAAAAGTATTATCGGGAGAGAACCAAGAAAATTGATTCTTTGACCATGCCCGTAGATTATGCTCCTAGCGCATATTCGCAAAAATCTCGCAAGGGGTACAAACGGCCATAAAAAAGGAATTCTCGCCACAGTGCTTCCCCTCATCTTGAAGGATTTCCTCGTGCGGCCCGCGCCCATGCCGAGCCTTTCCTGGTTTTTAAGAAAATCACGCAAGTTCGTTCTGTTTCTGTGAGTTACCTTGATTGTGGGGTTAAAGATAATTGGTATCCCTCGTTCTGTGCAATCTCTCCCAAATGCCACGTCGGAGCCTTTCTCAAGGCTTCTAAACCCGCTGACAAGAAGGAAGTCTTCTTTACTTATCGCAAGATTCGCTGTCGGAAGGAAGCGTACCCTTCTTTTGCTCATGCCTGGCAGAAAAGAGCTGAATTCGGAAAAATATTCGGCTGTGCCCACGATACTAGTTGGAGTGCCGTTAAGCAGACATCCTCCCACGACAGCCCTGATTATATGCGGTCTGCTCGCTACTATTTCCTTCAACCAGTCTTTATCCGGTATGCAGTCGGCATCGGTAAAACAAAGGATTTTCCCGGATGCTTTTTCCGCCCCGACATTTCTTGCCTCGCCAGGATAAAGCCTGTTTTCCGAGCGAATCAACGAAATGTCATCTCTTTTTTCGAGAAGCTCCTTCGTTTCATCGTCGCTTGAATCAACCACAATGATCTCAGCAGGAATTTCTTCGGCTGCTTTTTCAATCGCGTTCAGGCAGGTAATTATCGTAGTACCAGAATTATAAGATGGTATTATCACAGAGATCAGCGTTGCTGCGTCCCGGTTACTGAGCTTTTCTATCGTTACCATTCTTTCCTGGCTCCTTTTGGCACCGACGAATTAACAGCAAAGTGTTTCCTCACCACTAAATTCTAACTGTTTTGTTATTGATATGTTGAGAATCCTTAAGATAGTTTTTTGTTTGGATTCATAAAAGAGACTGAAAAAAAATTGTTATCAATCCGCTTTAGCTTTCGGTTAATTCTTATCGCGCTGTTATTCAATTTTCACGCTTGTGGTTTTTGCTATTTTCCGCATAAATGTCTCCAATGACATAAGGTTGGTGATAAGTCTTAAGAGATTTGGGTATCCTTTTAAGAACAGGTTGACTTTTTCTCTGAGCGCTTTCGCCTTGATAATATCCCTCAAAATCATCTTTTCCGGGTCGAGAGTTTCACGAACGAATTCGGAGTAATACTTTCGCATGAACGGTGTGTAATCCGGAATGTAGTTAAGTCCAACCGGTTCGACCTTTATTAGCGTTCTCCCTATTTTGTTCGCGCTTTTTCTTATGATGTCATAGGTTTTTATTTTTGCCCCGGCGAATCTAACGCTTACCGGTGGGGTTCCAATTCCAGTGTAATGACCCTTCGATGATGGAATCCTGCAGAGTAAGGGCTCGTTATTCCAGATAATGTGGCGGGGTATAAGGTCATTCAATCTTTTTTCTTCTGGGATGACGAGAGACATTCTCAAAATAGGCTCATAAAGCCAGCAATCCCAAAGCCTCAAGAACTTTCCCGCAGGGGCAAAAAGATGCGTTGTGTAATTGGATGTTCTGTCCCGCGCGAGCACGTATTCGCACCAGGTTCGAAAAGAAATGCCCGGGACTCCCTTTTCAAACTCGCGGGCCGCTCGCACCAGCAGGAAATTAGCGGTCCTGTCAAGTTGCTCTTCCTCGTCAGTTCCAGCAAGTATTTCTGACGCATAGCTGGTTCTATACCTGAGCATCCCGAATTTAACCAGCTCTTTATCAGGGACGTTTCTATCCTTGAGAGTTTTTATGGCGTATGCTCTGTAGAGGTCGGGTCCAATACCGGTGAGAAGCACATCTGATTGCTCGCTTTCTTCTAAGAAAATGTGCTTGAGGTTTGTTGTAAGCACATAATTTATTAGACCGTTTGTTTCCAGGGCACCCTTTTCAACATCCTGTTGAAATGAATCTATGAATTTCCCCTGGAGGGGGTATTGCCTGTGGGCAATCTTTAGCAAAGAGCATATTTTTGAGGCGAGCTTGACATCCGTGTTGGTCTTATCACCGCAGGTGAAGCACTGTAAGCGGTCAGCAAATGGCAGGCAAGCGGAAAGGATTGCCCTGCTGTCGAGCCCTCCCGTAAGGGAAAGCGAAGGCCGATTGCATATATGTGAAAGGTCGTGGAAATGAGAATTGAACACCTGCATGATTTCCGCCTCCTCTACCGCGCCGTATTCGCTTTTTGCAAGGGGATGCCAGTAACGAGATATTTTCGCGCACTTACCTTTTTCCAACTTCACCACAATACCGCAGCTGATTCTTTCAATTTCCTCGAACATGGTTTTGTCATCAAAAATGAAGCCAAAATTGACAAGTTCGAATATTGAGTCCGGTCTCAGTGTAAGCGAGTTCGCTTCACGCGCCAGATCAAAGACATTCTCTGAAAGTATAAGCCTCTCAAGGGTCTTGAATGAGAAAAGCTTGTATCCACCGAATCTATCAAGAAAAATGTGGCAGAGATTTGCGCTTTCTTCAAATATAAGAATCAGAAAGTAGCCGTGGATCTCATGAATGAAATCGGCACCTTTTTTACTAAACGCCTTTTTGACATAAGAAGGTTCCACCCATCCCGCGGTGCTCCTGTGTGGGTGTCCTAAAACAATAACGACGAGTTCCAGAGTTTTCAGTATTTTTACATCCAGGCGCTCGTTTACCTTATCGGACACATCAAGTTGAATACGTCCTTTGTTCTTTTGAACTATCCTGAAAACGCCTGTCATTTTCGAAAATTTCAAATCCCTATTCAACCGAAAAACGCCACGTGTTCGTGGAAATCTTATAAGAACTTTGCTCTCCTGGCGAGAAGGTGCAAAACTTTCGAAAAGACCTGAAAAAGATACGGGCGCAAGATAATGCGCCCGTTTATTTCTGCCTGCATGGTTTCACAATACTCCGATACGGTTATGTCGGTTTTTTCTTTTTTTCTATAAATCTTCGAGTATCAATCCGCTTGCCGCTATTCCGGAACCAATTGTGGGGGCAACTCCTCCACCGAAATGCGTGGATGCGCCCGTGAGATAGAGGTTCTTGACCGCTCGCGACCTCATTCTCGGGCGGAAAAAAGCAGTCGCCACAATGTCATTTTGCAGTCCGTAAACTGCTCCTCTCGGGTGGAGAAGCGCCTTTTCGAAATCTTTGGGTGTGCTTACCTTTGCGGTTGTTATGTGGTCCTTAAGCTTAAGCCCGAACATTTTTTCCATTGAGTCAAGTTGCATCTCAAGATATTGTTCCTTGATGCTATCCCAGTCTCCTTCTGAAAGCTCATATGGGGCGAAAGTCACGAGGTTAAGACAATGGTGTCCTTCCGGGGCAAGAGATGGATCTGCGTGAGTGGGCCATGAAATTAACATGAAACCTCTGCTCGGTATTTTCTTTGAAAGGTAATCCTCAAACCATACCCTGTTCATTTCATCAAGCGTTGTGTAGCAGAAGGTGTGATGAGCATCCAGTTCAGGTGCGGTGTCAAGCCCGAGCATTATCATTGGCGCGGGGATGGAAACCTCGTAACTCTCTATCGCTTTAACTGCCCATCCCGGGAGGTTTTCCCTTCCGATTTTCTCGAGATAAAGCGTTTTCGCGTTGATGTTTGAGACAACAATCCTGCTTCTTATCTCCCGTCCATCAGAAAGCTTTACCCCGATGGCTTTACCGTTTTCCACGAGCACTTTGTCCACTCTTGTTTTAAAACTTATTTCCCCGCCGTACTCCTCAAAAACTCTGGCGATTCCTTTTGGAATCTCTATCATCCCTCCTCTGGGGTAAAAGATTCCCTCATGCTCCGAATAAGCGAGGAACGCTATGTACCCGGGACAAAGCGCTGGTGGAAGTCCGATGAAATATGATTGGAGGCTCATGGAAGCCCTGACTTTGTCGCTTGAGAAGAAGCTGCAAAGCGTGCTTTCAAAGTTCAGGACCATATATTTCAAGTACTTCATGAGCTTCGGGTTTTCTAAGGAAAGTTTCAGGCTGTCGGTGAAAGTCATCATGGGCTTTGTCATGACTTTTCCAAACGCGAAATTGATTGCCTCTGAACCCTGTTTGGAAAATTTATCCCAGGCTTCCGCGTCCTCCCTGGAAAATTTGGCTATGACATCGCGGGTCGCGTCTTTATCGACTGGATAAGAGAACCGTTTTCCATCCGCAGTCATGAATCCGTAGATGGGGTCAATTGGTATGAAATCAATGTAGTCGGAAGTTTTCTTACCCAGTTTTTCGAAAAGCTCGTCAATCACCCACGCAAGTTCGACAATGCTTGCTCCTATGTCAAACGTATAGCCGCCTTCCTCGAAGGATGAGCAGCAGCCGCCAACTCTTTCAGTATTCTCGCAAACGAGCGTTTTAAGCCCGTTTTTTGCAAGAATTGCTGCGGCTGAAAGACCGCCAAGCCCGGCGCCGATAACTACAGCGTCATAGTCGTGCATTTCTCTCTCCTTCGCTTAAATGAAGTAACGATACGGAAGATAGGGAACCTGCTTTAAAAGATGTTTCACATACCTTTTGGTGCTCTCGCTTGAGCGCATGTATGCTGCAAGCAATGCTACGAGCACAAAAATGCCTGCGATCTTTCTTACTTTAAACATACCTACCTCCTAAGTGTGATCCCTTATTATGTACCTTGATGTCACAATGCCGGACGCGATGGTTGTGGGCACACCCCCTCCCAGGTGTGTTGAACTTCCAGTAAGGTACAGGTTCTTTATAGCTTTGGATCTCGATCTGGGGCGAAACATTGCAAGTGTTGTCATGTCCGAGAACAGACCATAGATAGAGCCCTGCGGTTGGAGGAGCCTGCGCTCGAAATCAAGAGGAGTTGATACCTCTACAATATCAATATGCTCTCTAACTCCAGGCATTACATGCTTATCAAGCAGATCAATCGCTTCTTCTCTGTAAGAATCTTTCAGCCTGTCCCAGTTGTCGCCAAGCGGGGCATAGGGAGCAGGGGCGTTGCACAGGAAATTGAGGATATGATGACCTTCTGGAGCGAGGTCAGGATCGGCTTCTGTTGGCCAGCACACAAGGCTCATTGCGGTTTTCGGTATTATGCCTAAAACGTAATATTTGTTCCACACTTCGTTCATCGAATCTATTGACCCAGTGATCACAGTATGATGGGCGTCAAGGTCTGGCTTTGTTTTTAAACCCACGTAGATCATCGGGCATGGCATTGACGGCTTGTAACTTGCGATACCCTTGATCGCCCACTCTGGAAGGTTCTCGGGGCGAATGAATTTAAGATATGTCACCTGAGCGTTCACGTTCGATACAACCAGTCTTGAAGTAATTTCAGTACCGTCCTCGAGCATAACGCCGAACGCTGTACGGTTCTGGGTCAAAATTTTCTCGACTTTTGCGTTCGTACGCACTTCGAGCCCGTATTCTGACCCGGCACGCATTATTCCCTGAGGTATTGCAATCATTCCACCTTTCGGATAGTAGATGCCCAGATGCTCAGAAAGCGCAATGAAGCCGAAAATTCCGGATCCGAGTTCGGGAGGCGCACCAGCGAAGTAGGACTGATATGCAACACTTGCTTGTATGGTCGGGTTAGAGTAATAAGACCTAACCACGCCCTGGTGAGTTCGGAAAAAGGTTGGTAAATACCGGAGAACTGGCGGGTTCTTGATCCCCATAAGCATTGCTTCCTTGAATGTGTTTAGCGGCGAGAGCATTATCGCGTCCATGCTTCTGTTGATCATCTCGATGCCTATAGAGGAAAACCGTTTCCAGCCTTCCACGTCCTCAGGAGCGATTTGCTCAATTACTTTTGTTGTCTCTTCTATATCCGTCGGATACGAAAATCTCCTGCCGTCCTCAGTAATGAATGAATAAATGGGGTCGCATGGTATCAGATCAATGTAGTCTTCTCTTTTCCTGTCGAGCATCTCAAAAAGTGTTTCAAGCGGCCTCGTCACTTCAACAAGCGACGCTCCCACATCGAACTTATATCCTTTCAGTTCAAAGGTGGAGCAGCACCCGCCTACTATGTCAGACTGTTCAAGCACGAGCGTCTTAAGACCACTTTTCGCTATCAGGGAGGCGCACGAAAGCCCACCAAGTCCTGCTCCGATGACTATTGCGTCGTAATCAGGCAATGCAATCACCCCGTTCTAACCATAAGGGCAGAGTTTACCCTGCCAGATGTCTTATGCCAGAATGACAAATGTTCCTGGCACCCAAACTGTAAGTATTATTGACCAAGCAGTCGTATTATACTTTCCGTTTATCATATTGTAAATAGAACAACCGTTTTGTAGATTGGTCTCGCGAAAATAACTAGCCATGTAAATAGCTTTTTAATCGTGTGCTTTTTCTCGTGCGATCAGTTTGGAGTAAGAGAGGCCTTAACCAGGATAATATGATGCCTTTTATGTTCGTGAACCTCTTTTTCTGCCAGTTTCTATTTTCTTGCCGAAAGTATTGCGTTGTGCAGGGTTCTTCTTGCTGTCCGCGGTAAGTCCATGTTCGATAAAATCCATCAGATTGACAAGAAAGGCCAGTGGATCGAAATTATCCTCGAACAGATATCGGTTACCCGCGGCTTCTGCTATACCAATCAGACCATGCGCCACTGAATTTGAATCCACCCTCCGTAGCTTTCCTTCTCTGATTCCCTTTTCGATTTCCTCGGAAAGAAACTCGGCAACTCTTTCGTGTACCTGTTTCGCCTTTCTTTTGAGCCTTTTGTTGCCACCGAGTATTTCTGTAAAGAGACCCATGGTCATCATCTGGAGGTCAGCGTATCTTGTGATAAATGTAAGACCTTTCAATCCGAGTCTCTCAATAGGGTCTGTTGTGCCCGAAGCCGCCTTTTCCGCTTCGCTTAAAAGTCTTTCAAGAGTCATGTCAATGGTCGCTATGAAGATTGCTTCTTTTCCCTTGAAATACTGGTAACAGGTTCCCTTGCTTACCCCTGCCTCACGGGCGATATCATCCATGGTGGCTTTATGGAAGCCCTTTGAGGAAAACACTTTAAATGCCGCCTTGAGAATTTTTTCTTTCCTCCGGTCCCCCGTGCTCAGGACAGCTATCTTCTGCTCGGGGGTGAGTTCGAATGGTCTACTTCTTTTCGCCCTTTCCAGGAATTCCTTCCATTGATCGCAGTTTTTAAAGGGATGTTTCTCGAGAATCGCTTTTATGTCTCTTATTGGTAGTCCGGCGTCTCTCATGGACTTGATAACTTTGAGTCTTTCGAGAAAATTCAAGTCATAGTAGGCAACGTTGGGACCCCCTTTAACTGGCTCGGGGAGAAGATTTTGAGACATGTAAAATTTTATTGTGCTTACCGATATACCGGTGATTTTTGCTATTTCGCTGATTTTATGCATTTTTCAGTGACTCGCTTTTTCGTATCGAAAACGCATCACATAGTCAAACATTATGCTTCTCGATGTGTCAACAAAAATTAAAACCACCGGTTACGTTTTCTCGACTCCAAATTAGCGCTTTATTGCCACTGATTGACTTTTTATTGGCGCTAAAAGGTTTTCAAAATAGCAGGGCTTTCTTGAAACCCTCATATATTCCTTTTGATACGATCTTTCCGCTCAATGCCGAGAAAACAACACCGCCGGGCCAGATAGAATAATGACCGGCGAGAAAAAGATTCCGCACTGGCGTCGTGAACATTCCGAATTTTGGATACATGAAGATCCGATATATATCATATGACCAGCCCGCTGTTGAGCCCTCCGGGTTAAGCGTGAACCTAGAAAGAGATCTCGGAGTACCAAGTTCCCGGAAAACTACTTTCCTGGAAAGGTCAGGAATTACATATTCCGTGTCTTTTATCATGTCTTCGAGGACTTTTTCTTTCAGGTTATAGTAGGATTCGGTTCTTGCGTAAGGGTCTTTCGAGGAGGTTTGCCATCCATTCATCCAGTCATAGGGAGTGAATGTCTGGATCACTATAGAGTTTTTTCCCTCCGGGGCAAGACTTTTATCCCGCATTGAGGTCCAGTTAATCTGCGACCAGCCTTTTCTGTGAACATCGGGATCGTAATTATCATAAGGTTCAGAGTATGATCTCCAGTAGAGCACATGGTGTCGGCCCATATACCTTTTAAGCTCTTCATCTGAAATGTCCACACCGAGGAAGGCAGACGACACAGCTTTGGTAACCGGCGCGTATCTTATTGTTTCCTGAAGCTTATAAGGAATGAGTGACCTGTCAACCATTTCCAGATAAAGCCTTTTGACGTTGCCCGTGTTGATTATCCTATCTGCGAAAAATCTTTCCCCATTTGAGGTTTCAACTCCATACGCCCAACTTCCCCGGGTGAGGATCCTATCCACGGTTTCCCGAAGGATAATGTTTCCGCCTTTCTCCTGAAAACTTGAAGCCATTTTTTCAAGTACTGACTGAAGCCCTCCTTTCGGGTGCCAGTAGTCATTTAGGAAGCAGTACCAGAAAGAAAAAAACATGAAGAGCAGCATGTTAGTATACCCGAACTCACCAAAGAGAAAGGCGAGCTTTGGATTTGCAAATATCTCCCTGCACTTTTGCGTTCCTGTTTTTGGGATAGCTTCTCGCGCTTTTGAGGAAAGCGAATAACCTTTCTTAAACATGTTCGCAAGGCTTCTGTATTTTTCTTTCCCGGCTGTGGCAAGAGGAAAAGGACCGGATTCCATAATTTCTTTGAATACCATGCATCCTGACTCAAGATATTCGAACCAGGCGCGTATGTCAGATTTTGAATCGGGGAAAAATTTTTCAAAGTCGGAGCGAATTTGACCAAAAGAGTCAAGGGGCACATCACAGTCAGGAGTTACGATTCTCCATTTCG
>JACVIW010000046.1 GCA_015711695.1 Candidatus Geohydrothermomicrobium daggyaiense | reverse complement strand
AACTTATTCGCTTGAATTCATAAAAAACTACACGACTGAACGGGCGAGGGCATTCCTTACCTCTCTTCATGGGGTTGGGCCGAAAACGGCATCAGTTGTTCTTATGTTCGGCGCGGGCAGAGGGGTTCTCCCGGTTGATACTCACGTTTTGAGGACCGCGAAAAGGATTGGCCTGATTAGCATTGAGACGGGGCCTGAAAAGGCGGAGAAAGAACTCGAGGCTTTGTTTCCTTCACGGTGGAGGCCCGAGGTGCATCTTAACCTTGTAAGGCTCGGGCGTGAAATATGCAAAGCCCGGTCAACTCTTTGTGAAATTTGCCCCGTTAATCCTTGCTGCGATCTGTATGCATCTTCTTTGAAAAAAAGCAGCTGGGATTGGATACTTTGAGCTAATTTTGAGAAGTTGGTTGCACGAAGACGTTTTTTTGAATGCCGCGATCTCTGACGTCTGGGCTGTCAGGTGCGTACCTATCTGGTTTCCGTCGCGGATATACTGGATGTTAGAATAAATGGCGAGACGGGGTAGCTTATTTCAATATCGAAATGGCGAAATCACTCGCTTCTCGGCTCAAAGGTAATGGGTATGTCGTGGTTTTTGGAAATCATGGAAAAAAACAGGGAAAAAATAGCGTCGATGGCTCTCGGTAATTTCAGGGGGCAAACCAAAAAATATTACGGCATGCATACCCTTGATGTCATAAGTTCGGAAGTCTCATCAACTCTGGGAATGTTAATCTCCTGTCTTAAGGGCTCATCACGAACGATGATCATAGAAAATTGGGAGCGTATCGGAAGAGATTCGTCAAGCCATGATTATTCCTTATCTGAAATACCGGATATCCCCGGCGCGCTAAAGAACGCCATATGGCATGTAGTTTGCGAGGAGTGCGAGCGCGAAAATAAGCGTTTCATAGACGTAATAGATTCGATGATGGAAGTTGATTCCCTTCTCAATGAGTGCTGGGCTGCGATGGTTGAGAGTTACTTCTCGGCCAGAGATATCGAGTTTATGACAAAGAGCGCGAAGATGGAAGCGCTTATATCACTCGCGCGCGTCCTATCAGCAGAGAAGGATACCCGGAAGGTATATTCATATATCGCGGAGAAGTTGGCCGACATTTGCGGTCTTACCAGGTGCACTCTTCTGATAGTCGGAAAAGACGGAGTCCCACGCCCTGTGGCATCCAATTATCCTGACAGCGTCAGGATTCTTAAATCACTGCCCGATGAAAAGTTAAAAGCGTTTCTGGATGTGGTGTCCGGAAGCGAATTCTCAATTATATCTAAGGGTATGCCTCCTAAACCTGACATCAAGGATGCCCTCAGGGCATACGGAGGGTTGCCGCTTTTGGTGATTCCTATCCGGACAGGAGAAAAGACACTCGGCATTCTTCTGCTCGACGAGAAAAAGGAGAGCGAGTTTTCAAAAGAGAGGATTGAACTTGCTAAAGCAGCGGCTGAGCACGCGGCTCTCGTCCTCGAGAAGAACGAGCTCTTGCTCGAGGTGGATTCCAGGATAAGACAGATGGCGGCGATTAACGTTGTGGCAAAATCTGTTTCCGATGAGCTCGGATTAAAGGAGCAACTCGAGACGCTTTTAAACATTGCATCGACGATCTTAAAGGGCTCAGGCGCGATTATCTTTTTTCCTGAGGAGATGTTTAGCCATCTCCGCGTCGCCGCGTCGGTTGGTGACGTTGAAGCCTCGGATGAGGGCGCGTTAAACAGGGTCGCGCAATGGGTTTTCGAAAACAAAGAAGCAATCTGTCTCGACTGCGAAACAGCGAGCATGAGATTTGACAATCTGAGTCTTGGAAGGAAAGCATGCGCTGCTTCGCCGCTTATGGTCAGGGACAAGCCCGTCGGGGTAATGGTGGTGGTCCGTGATGAGAGAGAGGGATCTTTTGACCACACCGATCTCGAGGTGTTCTCCAATTTCGCCTCGCAGGCAGCGGTGGCGATAGAAAATACGCAGCTTTACGAAAGGTTGCAGAACACCTATCTTGGCATAATAGCGTCTCTGGCAGCGGCAATAGAGGCCAGGGACCCTTATACTGTGGGACATTCTGCGCGTGTCACCAAGTACGCTATAGCAATCGCGGAAGCGATGGGACTCACGGTCGAAGAGATAGAAGAGATAAGACTTGCGGGTCTGTTGCATGACCTTGGGAAAATTGGAATACCTGATCACGTTCTCAACAAACCTGGTCCGCTCAGTGAAGACGAGTTTATGCTTATCAAAACGCACCCCGCGCTGAGCATGCGGATAATAGAACCGCTGCCTCATCTTGGAAACATAATGCCGATAATTTATAACCATCATGAAAGATTTAACGGCGGCGGGTATGCCGAAGGAAAAGCGGGAGATGAAATCCCCCTTGGGGCCAGGATTATTGCGGTGGCTGACGCGTTTGAGGCGATGACATCCGATAGACCTTACAGGCCAGCACTTTCAAAAGAAGAGGCTATGGCGGAGCTGAGAAAGGGCGCGGGCAGTCAGTTTGACCCTGAGGTTGTGGAAGTTTTTCTAAGTCTTCTCGAGGAAACGTCAACAGCGCTCCCTGAATAGGCCTGCCTGTTTTGCTGATCCCGGTCATGTCGCAGTTTCCCGCTTATTATCACCCGGCCAACCTCCGATGAGATTTCTCATGATTCAAACTATGGTTTTTGGGTTATTATTCTTTTTCGAAAGGTGATATTCCCTTGAAAGGGGTGGATTATCTTGAAGATAGCAATCAGCGGAAAAGGTGGAGTGGGAAAAAGCACAATTGCTGCTGGCCTGGCAAGGAGCTTCGCTTCGGAAGGAAGAAGAGTGCTCGCTATTGACGCGGACCCGGATGCCAATCTTGCCGTGTCTCTTGGCATTTCTCCTGAAACGGCTTCAAACATTATTCCGCTTGCGGAAATGAAAGATGTTGTCGAGGAAAGGACGGGCGCGAAAGTAGGAACTTACGGGCAGATGTTCAAAATGAACCCGAAGGTAGACGACCTTCCCGATAAGATATGCGTGAATCACGAAGGCGTGAGGCTGCTCGCGATGGGAACGGTTAAGGAAGGAGGCGGTGGATGTGTCTGCCCCGAATCCGTGCTTCTGAAGGCGCTGATGAGGCATATTCTCCTAGATAGGGATGATGTTGTCGTGATGGACATGGAGGCAGGGATTGAGCACCTCGGTAGGGGAACTGCCGAGAGCGTGGACGCTATACTGATAGTTGCCGAGCCGGGCCTCAGAAGTATTCAAACAGCGCGGACCACATCCAGACTGGCCAGGCAAATAGGAATAAACAGGCTCTTCCTTGTGTTAAACAAGGTGGTGGATGATAAGGAAGCTGCAAGCCTTATCGAAGACGTTGACGGGATAGAATATATCGGTTCGGTACACTTCAGCGAGAAGGTGAGAAGGTCGGACCTCGAGGGTAAGTCCGCTTTCGACGTTGATCCCGATTTTGTTAAGGAGATAGAGAGGATCAAAGAAGAGTTGAAGGATAGGCTTGAGGGGAGCTGAGAATGGCCGAAGATTGTTTTGAGATAATCTATCACGAGAGAATTGCGCCGGCTATTTATAACGCGAAAGTATTAGCGCCCGCGGTTACCAGAAGGGCGAAGGCTGGGCAGTTTGTCATCATAAGGGTTGATGATCATGGGGAAAGAATACCGCTGACGCTCGTTGATTTTTTCAAGAACGAGGGGAGCGTGGAGCTTGTTTATCAGGTGGTTGGCACCACTACATACAAATTTTCACAAATGAAGATCGGAGACCGGCTCGCGGACGTCGTCGGCCCTCTTGGACATCCTACCGTTGTCGAGCGTTTCGGTAAGGTTGTATGCGTCGGTGGTGGTGTTGGCATCGGGGCTATTTATCCTATTGCTCGGTCAATGATTGAAGCTGGAAATGATGTTACGGTTCTACTCGGGGCGCGAGACGGCGAACACCTTATACTCCACGAGCGTATCAGGCGTCTCGGCGTGCCCGTAAAGGCCGCGACCGAGGACGGATCGATAGGAGTCCGTGGATTTGTGACTGAGCTTTTAAAAGAGGAAATCTCCTCGAGTTGTCCGGATAGAGTGATTGCGGTGGGCCCTCTCCCGATGATGAAAGCCGTCTCGGATATGACAAAAAGCCACCATATCCCCACGGTTGTAAGTCTTAACGCGATAATGCTGGATGGTACGGGGATGTGTGGCACTTGCAGGTGTGAGGTTGGTGGCGAAACGAAGTTCTCATGCGTCGACGGGCCGGAGTTTGACGGACACCAGGTTGATTTCGAAAACCTTGCGGTTCGCCTTTCAGCGTATAAAGACGAGGAAGCGCTCTCCTGGGAGCGCTTCAGGGTTCGTGAAGGTAAGTAACCTGGGAGGGACGCTACTCTTTGATATCAGAGAGGAAAGTAAACAGCCTGGATGAAGAAAATAACGCGGCAGTTAAACCCCGAGTAAGGTTCGCTCCAAGCCCCACCGGAAGGCTGCACCTGGGTTCCGCGAGGACAGCGCTTTTTAACTGGCTTTTCGCGAGGGGCTCCGCGGGCACCATGGTTCTGAGATTTGAGGACACCGATCGAGAGCGTTCGAGCGAGGAATTCGAGAAGGATATTATGGACTCGCTCAAATGGATGGGACTTGACTGGGATGAGGGTCCGGATATCGGAGGAGATTTCGGGCCGTATAGACAGAGTGAACGTATGCCTTTATACAGAGAGTACGCCGAATGGCTTCTTGAGAAAGGAATGGCTTATCGCTGCTTTTGCTCGCCAGATGAGATCAAGAAAAGGAAAGAGGAAACGATTCGGAGAGGTATGTCCTGGCGCTACGACAGGAAATGCCTCGGGCTTGGTGAGTCCGAGGTGATGAAATTCGAAAAGGAGAAAAAGCCTTTCGTCTTAAGATTCAAAGTTCCGGAGATGGTTGTTAGAGTTGAGGACCTCTTGAGGGGCGCTGTTGAGGTTGATTCTTCCGAGATTGACGATTTTGTCATAATGAGGTCGGACGGAAGCGCCGGATTTCATCTTGCGGTTGTTGTTGACGATATAACCATGAAGATAACGCATGTCATTAGAGGGGACGACCATCTCACAAACGCTGTAAGGCATGTGATGCTTTTTGACGCTTTTTGCGAGAAGCCGCCAGTGTTCGTGCACCATTCTCTTTTGATGGGTCCCGACGGCTCCAAACTCTCAAAACGGCATGGCGCAACCGCGGTGTCTGAATTCAGGGAACAGGGTTATCTCCCTCAGGCACTAGTAAATTACCTCGCCCTCCTCTCCTGGTCGCCAGGGGATGAGAGGGAGATATTTTCGCTTGAGGAACTTGTCCGTGAGTTCAGGCTCGATGATCTATCGGCGAGCAAAGCGATATTCGATTTCGATAAGTTGAACTGGTTGAATCGCCAGCATGTGAAGCTGCTGTCTGGAAAGGAACTTGCGGAGGCTCTCGTTCCTTTTTTGATTTCTTCCGGTCTTGAGGAAATCGCGCGATTGCCTGAGGAAAAACTAGTGATTGCAGTTGAGTCTGTCAGAAACAATATCGAGAAACTGACGGATGCGATAGAACCGCTCAGGATCTATACGGTTAAACCGGGTGATCTGTCAGATAAAGCGGCGGAAGAACTGAAGAAAACTGGAGATGTTAGAGAAGCGCTTGAGACCTGTATTGAAATTCTCGGCAGCGCTTCAGATGCTGATGAAAAAACGGCTTGTGAGATCGTTGAACGCATGAGAAATGTGGCTGCTCAAAAGGGATGGAAAGCGAAGAAGATTCTGTGGCCTTTTAGGTTGGCGGTCACGGGGCGCACCGTGGGTCCGGATTTGAAGTTTCTCATTATGTTCTGGGGACCCGCGACCTGCGCGGCAAGGATAAAAGAAACGCTTGGCTTTCTGGAAGACTCAGTCTCATAGGATAAACTTTTTTAGGCTGCGCTTTCTTTTGTTTTCTTCCGTATCTCTGAGGCGTGCCTATTTGAAAGTTCTGACTCGGAAGAAGACGGGTGGTGTAGATGACGGAAAGAAGAAGTTTATTAGATATTCTCAAGCGAGGTTTTGAACTTATCCGGGAAGATATAGCAGCGGTCAAAGAACGTGACCCCGCAGCCGGTGGCACTCTTGAGGTAATCCTTTCCTATCCGGGTCTTCATGCTATCTGGATGCACAGAATTGCGCATTTTCTGCACAACATGGGCGTTCCACTTATCCCGCGCATGCTCTCAATGATCACAAGGTGGTTTACCGGAATAGAAATTCATCAGGCTGCCAGAATTGGCGAGGGATTCTTTATTGATCACGGCATGGGCGTAGTTATTGGGGAGACTACCGAGATAGGGAAAAACGTGACCCTTTATCAGGGCGTCACCTTAGGTGGAACGGGCAAAGAAAAGGGCAAGAGGCACCCCACCATAGGGGATAATGTCGTAATATCTGCAGGCGCAACTGTTCTTGGCCCGATCAAGATTGGTGAAAATTCAAGGGTTGGAGCGGGCGCTGTTGTTATACAGGATGTTCCCCCCAACTGCACTGTGGTAGGTGTTCCAGGGAGGGTGACAGTAAGATCGGGCGAAAAGGTGACAGCGATCGATCTTCATCACGAGAACCTGCCCGACCCTGTGTTGGATATGTTCAAAACGCTTGAGAGAAGACTGGACAGGCTCGAGAACAGGATTGACGAGATCGATAATAAAGTAAGGGAAATTCTCGAGGGCTGCTGAATTTGTGGTCGGGCATGCCATGCATTATGTTTCTTAAATTTTATTCAGGTGGGATACTTCAGATTTCAAGCAAGCAAGCTTTCGTCGGAGTGATTGAGAGTCTAACGGGAGTGTAGATGTCAATAGTTATCTATAACACCATCAAAAGAAAAAAGGAAATCTTCCAACCAAGGGAAGAAGGAAAGGTCGCAATGTATGTTTGTGGGCCTACAGTTTACAACTTTATCCACCTTGGAAACGCGCGGACTTTTTTAAACTTCGACGTTATCAGGAGATATTTCATCTATTCCGGTTACGATGTTTTATTCGTTCAAAACATCACGGATATTGATGACAAAATTATTAACAGGGCTAAAGAGGAGGGCAAAGATCCGTTCGAGATTGCCAGTGAATACACAAAAGCTTTCCATGAGGATATGCGCGCTCTGGGCATTCTTCCGCCTGATATAGCCCCTAAGGCGACCGAACACGTGAATGACATGATAGATGTCGTATCCACGCTTATTCGAAAAGGATTCGCGTACGTTTCCGACGGGGATGTTTATTTTAATGTGGCGAAATTTCCGGAATATGGAAAGCTTTCAGGAAGGGATCTTGAAGAACAGCAGGTAACCGTCCAGTCTGATGATGAATTGAGGAAGAAAAAGGCTCCGCTTGATTTCGCGCTCTGGAAGGCGGCAAAGCCGGGTGAACCTTCTTGGTCCAGTCCATGGGGAAAGGGAAGACCTGGCTGGCATATAGAGTGCTCCACGATGTCGATGAAGTATCTGGGAGAGGAGTTCGATATTCACGGGGGAGGGCTCGACCTTGTTTTTCCCCACCATGAGAACGAGATAGCGCAGGCGGAAGCGTATTCCGGAAGAAGATTTGTCAGGTACTGGATGCACAGCGGGATGCTGAACATCGACCAGGAGAAGATGTCAAAGTCGCTGGGTAACATCAGGCTTTTAAGAGAGGTGCTTGAGGAGCATGATACCGACACGATAAGGCTTTTGATGCTTCAAACCCACTACAGGAGCCCGTTGAGTTTCAGCGACGATAGTCTCCATGAAGCGGCGGCGGGTCTTGAAAGGCTCAAGACCTGCTTGTTTAACCTCAGGGACGCCATAACGCGCATTGGCGATGACACGGCGGAGGAACTTAGTTCGTATGAGGCTGACGTAATAAAGCGAGTCGATGGACTTAAAAAACAGTTTAGAGAGGCTATGGATGATGACTTCAACACAGCGCTCGCTGTTGGTTCGATATTCGGTCTGGTCAAGGAAACCAACGCTTTCGTTTCACGCATCTTGAAATCGAGGAGTCCTAAAGCAAAGACTGTCATGGGTTCCTGCTTGAACGCGATCGAGGAGCTCACCGGCGCACTCGGTCTGAATGTCGCTGCGCTTTCTCCCATTTCTGAGCGGGGGAATATTGTTGAAGTCGGGATGCGCGGCGATAGCTCCGGAAGGCAAGCGCTGTCAGTCGAGAGCCTGATAGAAATCCTCCTTGAAGTGAGGCAGGCAGCGAGGGAAAGGGGCCAGTACGAGATTGCTGACATTGTTCGAGATAAACTTTCCGCCATTGGCGTGCGAGTTGAGGATTTGCCAGGTGGTTATCGCTGGCGGATGGAAAAAATAACAGGGGGCTAACTTGCTGCTCGCAGGTGTACCCTGAAGAGAGCGATCAGCATTGGAAGAATTAGAAAAAATAGATGGAAGAAATCCTGTGCTTGAGGCGCTTCGTGGAGGGCGGCACGTTGAAAAAATTTTTATTGCTCGCGAGGCGAAGCGCTCTTGCGCTTTGAAGAAGATAATAAATCTCGCAGCGGAAACGGGAATTCCGTTATTCGAAATCACGAAAAGACAGATCCAAAGTATTGCCCCCTCCGAACATCACCAGGGCGTGGTAGCTCTTGTTTCACCTTTTTCTTACATAACCCTGGATGATTTGATTAGTGGTTTAAATAAGGAAAAGCCTGGCTTATTGCTTGCCCTTGATGGGGTTGAGGACCCTCGAAATCTCGGGGCGCTTATGAGGGTCGCTGACGGGTGCGGTGTTGACGGAATCATCATAAGCAAAAGGAGATCTGCATCCGTAGGCCCTACCGTGTTGAGAACGTCGGCGGGAGCGGCGGAGTATGTAAAAGTGGCGAGGGTCCCGAATGTATCGAGCGCGCTATTAAGGTTGAAAAAAGAGGGGTTTTGGATTGTGGGAGTGGAAGTCAGCGGGAGCGCTCCTTACTATGGCATTGACTACGCGGGTCCAACGTGTGTAGTTCTGGGCGGTGAAGGAAAGGGGCTTGGAAGACTTACGGCTGAGCGCTGTGATGTTGTTGTGAGGATACCGATGCTCGGTAAAGTTGAGTCCCTCAATGTGGCGGTGGCAGGGGCAGTAGTGCTTTTTGAGGCTGCAAGACAAAGAACAATTATCAAACCATAATTCGGCGCCTGTCACCATTTTACGGTTTTTGCGGAATTTACAGGAGCGGGCAATTTTTTTACCTCACAAACCAGCTCGCAGAGCGGATTTACGCGCCTATGGCACCACAAATTTTATTTGGTGCCTGTCATCAAATTACGGTATGGTGGTTTATTTTATGCGGTTTTGTCTTGACTGTTCGCGCAATCGGGCGAAAATAGTGTTAAAAACCTTTTTCGATTCAGGCGGCGATTGAACTTACAGAGCTTAACGATTTGACGCTTTATTACCCTTATCCTGGAGGTGATGGGTTTTGGTAAGAACGCAGGTAGTCAAACTTATCAATTACCATCGCCTTGAGGACGAGGAACTTGCAAGACGTGCTCAATTCGGGGACAGGAAAGCACAGGATGAACTGTTAGAACGCTACGCGGATATGGTCAGGTTGAAAGCGGGCTCCTATTATCTAATTGGAGCGGACCAGGAAGACCTTGTTCAGGAGGGTTTTATTGGTCTTTACAAAGCGATTCGGGATTTCCGGGATAACAGGGAGGCATCCTTCAAGGCTTTTGCCGAATTGTGTATCACAAGACAGATCATAACTGCCATAAAAACAGCAACCAGGCAGAAACATATGCCGCTCAACAACTATGTTTCCCTTACCAGTCCCGTAGGTGAATACGAAGAAGAGGACAGGGTGCTGATTGACCTGATAACCTCAAAAGATACAATTGATCCCGTCGAACTCGTGATTGGTGAGGAGGAGGCGGAAAGTTTCAAGGGTGAGTTCTTGAAGATGCTTTCGCGGCTTGAGACGGATGTGCTCCGGCTCTATATGGAAGGAAGATCCTATCAGGAGATTGCAAGGGACCTTCGCCGGCAGGTAAAATCAATCGACAACGCTCTTCAGAGAGTTAAAAGAAAAATTGAGCAACATCTAAAACTCAGGGAGCTGCTTGCTCAGGGCGCCTTCGAGACTAGGGCAAAGAGTATGGCTGGATAGCCGGCGTAGCTCAACAGGTAGAGCAGCGCACTTGTAATGCGCGGGTTGGGGGTTCGAGTCCCTCCGTCGGCTCCAGATATTTATTCCAGATATTTTTATCAGACAAATCATAGGCGGTGCTATGCACCGTTTTTGATTTCATATTGTTATACTCTAACCAGTGCTTGAGGGTGTCGTTCCCCGGTTTCTTCACTTAAGGAGGATAGAGATGTCGAAAAAATTGGGATTTGTAACCTTTTTCGTACTTTTTTTGATGGGAGCTGCGCTTCTACTCACTGGTTGCGGTGGTAGTGAGAATGTGAAAGAAAAATCCCAGCCGAAAAAACCACCGAGCCAAACGGAGGTGACTCCAGAAGAGTCGCTACCGCCAGTAAAGTCTCTTTCCGACTTCCCGGACGGACAGGATGGGGACAGGGTTGAGGCTGTTATAAGGACTGAAAAAGGCGACATCGTTATCCATTTCTTCCCCGATGTCGCACCCGTCACGGTCGCGAGTTTTCTGCATCTTGCGAGATCGGGGTTTTACAACGGGACGCGTTTTCATCGAGTCGAGCCAGGTTTTGTTATTCAGGGAGGAGATCCCTTGAGCAGAAAACCCGATGATCCCTATGTTGGGACAGGTGGACCTGGGTATCGCCTGCCTCCTGAATTCAGCGACAGGAAGCATGAGACGGGTACCGTGGCGTTGGCACGGGCGCAGGACCCATATTCAGGAGGGAGCCAATTTTATATATGCCTTGCGCCCCAGCCAAGCCTTGACGGGCAGTATACAGTATTTGGGCAGGTAGTATCGGGTATGGATGTTGTAAATGCCATCGAAAAGGGGGATCTGATAACAGAGGTAATTATCAGACCGAAATCGGCTGGCTGAAGCGTGTTCATGAATTCGGCTCGAACCAATCGGGACCGAGGAAAAGCCGGGGCACGCAGAAAAAATTTCGCTAGGCACAATTGACATCCTTAAGGTGTGGATTTCCACTAAATGAAGCTAAAAGCGCGCTGAAAAAAGGCGGTAAGGCGTATGGAGCGCAAATGCCGGGTAGCCGAGTTCTTTGAATCAGTTGAGGGTTCAGCAAAGAAGCTCATTGAGCTGGATAATGTCACGGTCAGTGTTTCCGGGCGCGTGGTCCTGGAAAATATCAGTTTCGCTCTCAAAGAAGGAATGTTTCTGGGGGTTATAGGACCGAACGGCGCTGGGAAAACCACGCTTCTCAGAACAATACTCGGTATTGTGCCGCCTCAAAGTGGGAAGATTAAGGTTCTTGGTATGAGACCTGAAGAACTCAAACACGAACTCCACCACATTGGGTATGTTCCACAGCATGTGAGTTTCGATCCCTTTTTCCCGATCTCTGTTTTTGACGTTGTAATGATGGGAAGGACATGTTGCGTCGGTACATTCCGGTTCCCCACCCGAAAAGATAGAGAGGCCGTTAAGGAGAGTATAAGAATCGTCGGGCTTGCGGGCTTTGAAAAAAGACCGATTGGCGAGCTCTCCGGCGGTGAACAGAAACGGGCTTTTCTGGCGCGCGCCCTCTGTCTTGAGACAAGAATTCTTCTGCTCGATGAACCAACAAGTGGGCTTGATATTCCTGCCCAGATGCAGTTCATGGAATTGCTTGGAGAACTTAAGAACAGAATGCGCCTGTCGATCATGTTTGTGTCTCATGACGTGAATATTCTCGCGAGATATGCGGATGAGATACTCTGCATAAACAGGACCATGCACGTCCACGGGAAACCCCAGGAAGTACTCGGAAGTGATCGCCTTGCCGAGGCTTACAGGTGCGAGTTCGAGTTTTTTCTCGGTCAGACAAGTCCGACCAATTTGTGTTCGGGAGTGCTTTCCTCGTACTCACAGGAGGAGTCCAAAGGAAAATCGTTTCCGGGAAAAAAGAATGAGACATTTTTTTGAGTGGAAAACTGCGCGGTAGATAGATGATTGCTTATGGT
>JACVIW010000045.1 GCA_015711695.1 Candidatus Geohydrothermomicrobium daggyaiense | reverse complement strand
GCAAACTACCACTCACTGGAAAGACCTGATATTCCATGACTCCCGAGTCCTCACTTGATCCTAGGGGGCTCTGGAACAGGCTGGGGAGGCATGAACGCCTGAGGGATCACATCAATTCTCGTTCCATCGGGCGCCCATTTATACGCCCACTCGGCATCGGCGACAGCCTGCCTTACACAGCCATGCGACGCTTTCTTACCAAGCATTGACGCGCCACTCCATGTCTTTGTCTTCGGGTTGTAGGGAATCGCGTGCATTCCTATATCTGGAGCAAATCCCATCCACCAGTAGCAGTAAACCCCTCCATAACGCACGGACACAAGCAGGTACTGATGATACAGGACTTTGAATACCCCGAGTGGCGTTGGATGTGAGTCTACCCCGGTTGAGCATAAATGGGAACGAACGAGCACATCATTCTCCAGGAAATATATTCTCTGCTCCGCTATCGATATCACGATCCTTTTACCTGCATATGAAGAGGATTTACGCGATTTCCTCAAGTTAACTTTGAAAGACACGGTGTTGCTTCTTCCAGCGAACGCGCCCTCAGTGTCGAAATGCTCCACGAAATAGAAATAGCGAACACCGGGCTTGAGATTAGTGTCAACAAAGTTCATGAGGTTTCCGTAGCGCATGTTGACAGGCGACGCATATATACAGCTGAATCCATCGCCATGCCCGGTAGCCCGATAAATGCGGTACTGCTTGACGTTCTGCGGCGAATCAACGTTCCACCTGAGCAGAATGCAAGTTCCATCACTCGAGTCAGGTTCCCCCGCGCGCAAATTGTATGGAGACCCTCCTCTGGATGAGGCTCCAAAGGCAAGATCCACGTCATTAGACTGTGGCGAAATGATGTGTATAAAAAAAAGAGTTAGCAAAACAAAGGCAAGCGCGATGCGCGTTAGGAAGCGTCTCTTCCAGACTTTCACGAATGGCTTAGCGCCTTGGGGTTTGATACTCAACCGGTCACATAAAACTTTCCCGTAAAACAACAAGTCCACCTCCGGCAGGCTCTACTGGCTTTCTTATTTCCCCGTCAATAGATGAATGACTGCTTATTATGATAACGCAAAAAACCGATGTTTGGGTACGACAAAAAACTTTAGAATTACTAAACGGTTGCTAAACGGTTCGCTTTAGACATGGGATAAACTGAGAGCATAAGGGAAATCCATTTAGAATACGAAAAAATTTAAGCTTCAATGAGAGATTCCCCGCCACAGCTGATTGAACCGAATGAACAACCTTTATATTTTTAGCCCAGCTTATGGCTTATTAGATGGCAACAATCCTCAATAGAGCCTGCAAAGAATTGAATTTAATTTCTCGCAAGCTGGCGCATGCCTTGCAGCGCTAGACTCACGACCTTAATAAATCTGGAATCGCACCACGGCGCCTAACAGAAAAGGACGAACGGGAGTAACGGGGAGCCGGTTACACAGGAACAATCCTGTAGCGGACAATTGATGGAGACTTTTCTTCTATTTTAACCTTGCACGATTTCCCGAAAGCGCTTTCATAGAGAGCGGAAGCGGTGCCGCCAAGAATATGTATTTCATATGGATTGTGAATATGAATCTCAAGTTCATCATCTATAATGCGCACCGAAGTCGGGTTACCGTGCCCCAGAGCGGGGAGTGTCTTCAAGGAATCCCTCAAGGCATCCTCAAGCTCCCGGCCTTTAAGCATCCTGAGATTCCTCGCAAGACCCAGCTCGCCATAGTGAGAGAGCATCCATTCCCTCTGCGCCCCTGTTATGATTTCCTCAGCATCCTCACCTAATTCTTTTTTAAGCTCTCTGAAAACCGCCGTAAGCATGTAGCCGTCGAGCAGCACGACCCTCGAGCCGAAACGCTTTCCCCTGATTGTTCCTTCCCTCTCATCCCAGACAAAGTTTCCAATTAACCGAGGCACCCTGCATCTGGGGCACTTTTCATGCTCAAACGTCCCGGGCTTGACAGGTGGAATCTCAATTCTTAAGCGCTCCGAGAGTTCGTTCGCGCCCCCAGTCGCTTCGATATGTATCAGGTACGTATTTTCGCTTTCCTTCTCCCATTGAAAGCTATAAGGAACCTGCTCAAGTGCCTCGAAAGCGCCCGCAACATTCGCTCCGACTAGGTCCAGATCAAAAGGGTTTTTCACCCTCCCAATGGCGCGTACCCTGGGAATATACTCCACCGTCTCCGAGTGACAGTGCCCGGTGAGCACCGCAACCTGATGAAAGGATTTCACCTGTAGGCGCTTCATGAAATCAAGCTTTAATGCGTATCTTACCCCCGGAATTCTGTCAAAGATGGTATCAAAAACTGCTCTGCTTGCGTTTTTCTGCGCCTCAGTAACAACGTGGTCAATTGAAACGCCAAGCTGATTTGAAATGCTGTCGAAGATCTCCCTTATAAATCCAGCGGGAAGAACAACAACACGAAAATCAGGGTTAAAAACTTGGGTTATCGTCCCGTTTGAGTTCCATCGGATCAGACTGGAAATCTTTTTCGGGACGCCGCAAGAGGGGCACCTTTTAAGATTTATCTCCTCATCCACTTTTCCAATCCCTCGGCAAATTGAACCGACATAAGATAATATCTTTTCCTACGATTATATATTAATCTTTAATATTAAATTTAAGGGGTGAATATTATCTCAAGCTAACCGTAAGACAAATATCCCCTTTTTGCCAATCACAATTCTTTCTTAATATTATCCCATTTTATCCTACTCTACCCATTGTGCATTTCCTTTTAAAGAAAGGCTCAAAACCATAAACAAGAGTGGTAACTTATGTCTATCCGGAGGTTTCAAAACTCATCAGGTAAATCCTTATAACGTTTTTTCACCGTCACAAAAACCCCGAATTTAGCAATTAGCGCTTTTTGCGCTCGCCAATCACAAACAATGTGGCTATTGAAACATTAGAGGACATGAAAAACCATGCTCAAATCGTGTATCCTACTTGCGTTGGGCGAAAAAATTCGCTCAAGCATTTCCATCTATAGATCCATCTATAGATGTAAAAATAAGTTATCACACAAAGGGGGTGATAGATTTGCCAGTAGATGCGATAAGAAAAAGGCGAAGCGTGAGAAAATATCAGGAGACGCCCTTATCCGACGAGCAAATCAAAGAGGTTCTGGATGTGGCCCGGTATGCGCCCTCCTGGGCAAATCAACAGGGCTGGGAAATACTGATTGTAAAAGATAAAGAGCAAAGGGAAAAAGTTGCTCGGATCCTCGAAGGAAATCCGGCTCAAAGGGCGGTAACGCAAGCACCCGTACTGCTGGTTATATGTGCAGACCCTGGAAAATCAGGAAAGCAGCTCGACAAGGAATATTACATGGCAGACGCTTCTCTGCTCCTTGACCATATAATGCTAGAAGCGGCAGACATGGGGCTCGGCACAGTGTATATAGGCCTCTTCGACGAAGATAAGGTAAGAGAAATTCTAGGAGTTCCTCAACCTTACAGGATAGTTGGAATGACCCCGCTCGGAATTCCTGAAAAAATGCCCAAGGAGCGCCCGAGAAGAGAGCTCGACGAAATGCTCCACTGGGAGACCTGGTAGAATCTGGTGTTTCGAGACCAAACAGGTATGAGCGGGGAAGTCGTGCGTAAATATTATGGTTTTTGACTTTCGGTAATGAAGCAGCCTGAAAACGCGCCGGGCAAAGCAAGAGGCATTGACCATTGCCGACCGACAGGATTTTAAGTTCTTGCATGTTCTGCCTCCCGGCTCCAGGAATTACGGGTAATGGATGTTACAGGTAACGAAAGCCGCAACGGTGCCTCATAGATAAGGCTTTGCCCAGATACCCAGGGCGCAACCTTTGCGCCTTCGTGCAGGTCTGCTTCGGGCAATAACGAAAAATCAAGACGGATGGAGGGTGCGCTTTGGAGATAACCTTTATCGAAGCGAGAGACATTCCGGACGCCTGGTTCCAGAGCCTTTACGAGGTCATGGAAAAGGGCAGGGAATACATAATTGACCGGGGCTCATACAAGGGTCAGAAGCGCCGCGAGTTCGAGTTCGTGGTAATAAGGATAACCCATCCTGAGGTCCGGCCCCTTATTCCCATGATGCCGGAGGGCTCCAGTATACCACCGCCAACCGACATGGAATTCGTGAACAACTACCTTGAGAAGTTGGTCTGCGCCTACTCGAAAGCGGAGCGCGAGGATTACACCTACGGTCAATACCTCGAACCGCAGATCGGTGAAGTCATCCGCATGTATAAAGATGAGGGATTCGGAACGAATCAGGCATGCATGGCTGTTTGCGACCCGAGAAGCATTTACCTGTCGGACCCTCCCTGTCTGCGCCAGATAGACACCCGTATTTATCCCGATGAGAAAAAGCTCCATTTTATTCTTTACTTCCGATCCTGGGACCTCTGGGGAGGTTTCCCATCAAACCTAGCAGGAATACAGCTGTTAAAAGAGTACATGGCAGACGAGATAGGGCACGGTGTGAGACCCGGAGAGACTATCGCGCTTTCAAAAGGCCTCCACTTATACGACATGTACTTCGAGGTGGCAAACCTCAGGCTGGGGCGGAGCGGGGATAAACCAGTTGAATAAAGAATTCTTAGGATCACGGGATTCTGAAAAACAGCGAGCTTTAAGATCGATTTTCACATCCCCGGGGAATGCAAATTCATAGCCACCCGAAAGAATCACCTTCGGAAATCAATCCAGAGTGATAAAGATGAATAAAGTTTGGGGAATAGGTTAAAATTGAAATCTCATGAAGGCAAACGGGATAATATCCGTTGACATCCTTAACCGGGGAGATTCCCATGAATGACTTTACTATTCAGGAACGCCTCGAGGAGATACTTTCAAATTATCTTGACGCCAGGGCAACCAGAAGATTTTCGAGTGGGCACCCAATTAATTCATCATTCGCAAAACTCCAGAAAGCACTTCGAACAAATCCTGTTGCCTCAAAGCATCCAACTGTCACCGTTAAGGCATCAGTTGGAAAAGGCAACTGGGCAACCATCCCATGGGTTGCCTTGCTTGATTCTCGAGAGACAAAAACGGTTCAGGAAGGCGTTTACTGCGTTTTCCTTTTTAGAAAAGACATGAGCGGTGTTTATCTAACATTTAATCAGGGAGTCACCAGGCCAATAAAACAATCGACTAGAAAAGCTGGCAGAAAACTTGTGCAAGAAAAAGCTAAAGAATTAAGAAAGCACGCAAGAGCCCTGTTAGAGCGTGAATCAGCCTTGACAACAACATTGATCTACATACTGATAATCCTCTTGGGACTGATTATGAATACTCTACAATCGCATACAAACTTTATCCAAGGGGTAACGTGCCACCCGATGAAGAAATCCTTGATGACATCAACGTTCTTCTAGACGTTTACGAAAGCTATATTGAGACTAGAGTTACAGGCGGCTTGCAAGAAACCGAACAAGAGCAATCTAGTTCTATTTCAGAGCTGGGGCAAGAAAAACCAAAGGACGCATTAGATTTAAAGAACCTCATAGATTACATAAGTAGCGAGGGATTCGTATTCGAGCCCTGGCATATTGCAGCTTATATAACCGCTCTGAGGACAAAGCCTTTCGCTATGCTTGCCGGGGTTTCAGGAACAGGAAAATCCAAAGTGCCCGCGCTTGTGGCGAAAGCTACAGGGGGAGTCTCTTCGCTGATCGCGGTTCGGCCTGATTAGACAGATAGTTCCGACCTGCTCGGCTATGTTGATATTCAGGGCCAGTTCAGACCTGGTTTGCTTCTAGATTTCGCGCGTGAAGCTTCACAAAACCCGGAAAAATATTTCGTCTGTATCATAGACGAAATGAATCTGGCGCGTGTTGAATATTACTTCGCAGAAATATTTAGCCACATTGAAGATAGACACTCCGCTGGCGATGGTGGCTTTGCAAGCAACGCTCTTTTTCCCAGAAAATCGAAGGAAATTCGGAACGGTATGCTAACCAAGGCCTTCCACCAAATCTTGCGATTGTGGGAACCGTAAACATGGACGAGACGACATATGCTTTTAGCAGAAAGGTACTGGACCGCGCGTTTACGATTGAGTTATCGGACATCTATCTTAATTCGTGGAAAATCAAAACATCAAAAGAAATGAGCTTTGTAGAAACCTGGCACGCAAGCAAATGATATCCAAAGGCGCTTCGCATAGGAGACCTCAAACAATTATCGCAAAGCGAAAGGGAAGTAATCGGCCGAGCGATAGAAACATTAGAAGAGCTAAACGGTTTCCTATCCCAGGCTCAGCTTCAGGTTGGCTATAGAATTTGAGATGAAATCTCGCTTTTCCTTATTATTCAAGAGATTGTTCAAGTTCATTTGTAACCAGTGGCGGGGAGCCTGTTGACCCCCTGGACCTGGCTATCCAAATGAAAATTCTCCCGCGTATTGTCGGAGGGACCAGCGCGATAAAACAAACAGTTTTGAAGCTCTTATACTGGGCGTATGACGGGGAGGTCAGGCCTTCAAAGGACGATGCTCTTCAAATCCTGGAGCTGTGGGACGCCGGGGACCGTCCTGGCAGCATAGAAGGGGCGAGATTCCCTCGCACCGCAGCACGCTTATGTCTGATGTGGGACCGCCGAACGAATGACGGTTTTACCTCGTTTTGGCTTTGAGGCAGCTTTGCTGAATGAAAAAGGAAGCCTTATTCTCAATTGAGACCGATAAAATTTACCTATCATTGAGTAAGGCGCGCGCCGGGGCGCCACACTCACTTCTCTCCCCAATACCCATTCCCGGATACTTAAAAATCAAAGCCCTGTGTCCTGATGTAAAGTTTGAAGAACTATTGAGAGCAGGCTGTCCAACGGAAGCCTCAAAGCTGCCGGAGCTGCAGATTGGCCCAAGACTATATGAACAAAGCGACTACTACATTTTTATGTGCGCAAAGGAAAAAGGAAGCAAAGTTGGGATTTATCACCGTGACCATCTAATAGAATCCAGCTTCAATATTGATGATAACGGCAATATTCTCCATGGCTTCATTAACTTCGGTTCCCAGATAGGCAAAAGCGAGTTTATCGTTAGCGCTGATGGATTCGAGCAATTTGCCTTTGAGGTAGAAGTATTTCCATCAAAGCTGAATTATGCTTCTGACTGCTTTCAGATGATTTCCGAAGTTCAAGATATACTTACTGGGCTCGCTTTAGAGTACTTAAGCTCTACATACCAATTGGGAATAGGCACTCAGACACCTCAACCTTCGCATGTCGAGTGGCTGGTGTTACTGAAAAACATCGTGGATGATCTAGAGGGGGGCTTACTTTATATTGCCAGACAGCCAGTTTGATCAATTACACGCGAGACAGTTGTCAGACCAACTGAGAAAGTAAAGCGGGTTGACCCGTCCCTCCGCTCTGCCATAAGGAGGGGAACGGGCGCTGGAGAATACATTACTCTCAACAGTGGGATAAGAACAAGAGCGCGTCTACCAGAAAGAACGTCCAGAGTAACGCTTGATACTCCTGAACACAGGTGGCTATCCGCTCAGATAAATAGGATATTACAAAGACTTGGCAATCTTAGAAAAGATGAAGCGAACCGTTCAACTACTGAAGAACCAACGCAAAGAAAAGAACGAGTTCTTACAGAGCTTGATTCCCTAAAAGAAAAAATTGCGCCTTTAACCAGACTTGAGTCTCTGGCTGCTGCTCAAGGTGATCCGCCAGCAGGTTTTGCTTCACTTCAGCTTTTAAGTGCCCCCGGCTACCACGAAGCATACCGTGCATGCCTGGTTCTAAATCTTGGTTTACGAATCGATGGTGAACCGCTTAATCTTTCGCTCAAGCACTTAGATGTTCTCTATGAATACTGGTGCTATATCGCTTTGCTGCGCCTTGTCTCGCAGGCAACCGGCAAAAAAATAGAAACCCATAACATGTTCGCAGTAAAGCAAAATGGCGTGCAGGTGACACTTCGCAAAGGGCACGAGTCAAAGCAGGAATTTCATGACCCGGGGGACCGAAAGATCTCAGTCATATACAACCGCCGCTTCAAAGGAATCTCTAGGCTCATTCCCCAGCAGCCAGATATCGTTATATCAATCGAGGACCCTAACTGGTCTCCGGTATTGTTGCTCGTCGACGCAAAATACAGCGTCGATGCCTCGCCCAAGACAGTCAGCCGCTACGGTTGTCCTGGGCCACCCGACGACGCGATTAACTGCATGCACAGATACCGCGATGCTATTTTAGAAGAATCCGAAATAGGATATGGAAATCGCCATAAACCCAGAAGAATTGTCGTTGAAGGCGCGATTGCCTTCCCACTTGACGGCATTTCAATTGATGAGTATAAACAGTGCTCACTCTGGAAATCTTTAGATTCTATCGGAATTGGCGCAATTCCATTCCTCCTCACCGCGCAAAGCATTTCTCGGAATGGATTAGAATGATTTTAGCCCGAGGCGGCTGGGAACTCGCCGATCGCGTTATCCCCCATCAAGCAGAACGAGACGTAATCAAATGGAGAAAAGCCGCAGCTGAACCAGTCTTGGTCGGTTCTTTAAGGGGAGCAAATCCAGCTGAGCACCTTGATTCGATTAGACAAAATCAGACTTATTACATAAAGCTTTCAAACAATCAGCCAAGACAGTTCGCCGCATGTGCGGTCGCGCTTTATTTTCCTATGGCCCTACGAAAACCAGGTGCGGTGGAATACTATGCTGAAGTTCATGGAATTGATGTTGTTCCCAGGTCCGCAATACCTACGCCCTGGGTAACTAAAAGAAAGAAAGATGAACTGGTCGTTGTATATCATCTTTCTAAATTTCAAAAAACAAGGAGGCCTATCCTGAACATCGGAGAATCAGAAAAAATTATAGGTTTGGGAGCCAACGGTGGACATCTCGTCTTGCACTTGAGCGCGCTAGCGTACTTCAAGAGCTTATGCTTGAGACAGAACCCGAGTGGCGTCTAGATGAAGATTTACTGGCAGCGTGGGTTGATTTTACAATTAGCCCCGATCGAATTGCACTGCTCGACCCGGATAACCCTAAAGGTCGCGTTTGGTTTGTATGTAAGAACAATCTTTGTGTCAGATACACGAGCCCGTCAGGATTCGAGATCAGGTATCCAACTGGAAGGGTTAAATACAGCCCAGAAGTTGGAAAAGTCGTTTCCTTTTTAAAAGCCATTCTGCCCGACAATGAGAGCTGATGCTTCCGTCGCTTCGGCCCACATACTTCACTTCCTGAAGCATTTCGGATTCCATCAAGCAGCGCGGTCTCAAACTGGACCCCTGTTACGGCGGGGAGAAATTGCAGAGGATTCCGGACTCGATGCCGGATGCGAGCTTAGACATACCCGTTTATTGAGTGAATGTAGCGTCCATGGCTTAATCTCTTTCCCCTCTCCTCAACAGCAAATTTCATCACCAGGAGCGATGAACTCTTTCAGAGCGCAACAATGCTGCTGCTCCTGGTTAGCGATCACGTTTCCCTATCTTTAAACGGGGGCTTCCCGCCAAGCCCGCGCAAAGCAGGCCGGCAAATTTACCAGTAAAATAACAGCGTGTTTCGCGCGTGCTAGAGAATGCTTATGAATCACTGTGTTTTCGGGCGAACCTCGAGGAGGCGAAATTTGTGATGGGTGGACCCAATCAAGCAAATAGCGCAGAGGAAAAACTTTCTAAATCAATTCGATTCAGGACAGTTTCCTTCGAGGACCCCTCGCGGGAAGAC
Organism: Candidatus Geohydrothermomicrobium daggyaiense; assembly: GCA_015711695.1. GTDB lineage: Bacteria > Actinomycetota > Geothermincolia > Fen-727 > JACVIW01 > Geohydrothermomicrobium > Geohydrothermomicrobium daggyaiense. The sequence continues at coordinate 2,603 of JACVIW010000045.1, read as the reverse complement.
ATACCAGAATTCAAGGCTTTCTGTGCTTTTCTGGAGAGCAACTATCCCCTGGTTCACAAGCACCTGAAAAAAGAGGTTGTGGGAGATGTGAGCCTGCTGTATGAATGGCGTGGCAGTAGCGAGAATGCAGGGCCGCTGTTACTCGTGGCGCACATGGACGTAGTGCCAGTTGAGCCCCAAACCCTCACTGACTGGACTCACCCTCCTTTTGATGGTGTGATTTCCAGAGGTTATGTGTGGGGTCGCGGAACAATGGACTGCAAGGGTCTTCTCATCTCGATACTCGAGGCGGTTGAAGCGCTCCTCCGCGAGGGTTTCAATCCCGAAAGAAGCGTGTTTCTCGCATTCGGCCAGGACGAGGAGGTCGGTGGCCTGAGAGGAGCGAAAAAAATCGCAGAACTCCTTGAATCAAGGGGAATAAGACCGGAACTGGTACTGGACGAGGGGGGAGCTCTCGTTGATTTTGGTATCCCCGGTTTCAGGAAACTCATCGCGGGTGTGGGCGTGGCTGAAAAAGGCTATCTCACGATCGACCTGGTGGCGCGCGCTAAGGGAGGGCATTCCTCGATGCCTCCGCGGCATACAGCCATCGGTGTCCTCGCAAGGGCAATAACCCGGCTCGAAAAACGACTATTTCCTTCCACAATGGGAGCGATCCAGGCAGCCGCATTCGAAAAAATCAAACCCGAAACTCCCCTTTATCTAAGGGCAGCTCTTTTCAGTCCCCGTCTCACCAGTTTCTTCTTGCGGATAGCATCCCGTTGGGTCCCACCACTTGGTGCGATGCTTCGCACCACCACGGCAGTAACGATGGTGAGCGGCGGGACAAAAGACAACGTGCTACCGCAGGAAGCGAGAGCAACCGTGAACTTGAGGCTACTGCCTGGGGAAACCTGTCAAAGCGCAATCGAAAGAGTTCGAAGGGTGATAAAGGATCGCAGGGTGTCGGTGGAGATCTCAGGGATGGCAGAAAACCCATCAAAGACCTCATCCACTGACACTACAGGCTTCATGGTTTTAGAACGCACGATAAGAGAATGCTTCCCGGAGGCGATTGTGGTTCCATACCTGGTCATCGGGATGACTGACGCCCGCCATTACTCGAGGATAAGTGATTCCGTGTTCAGGTTCTCCCCAATCCGCGGAAGCATAAAGGACATGGAACTCGCACACGGTACCAATGAGCGTTTAAGTATTGATAACTTCAAGGAACTCATAGCCTTCTTCATACGGCTCATCAAGAACTTCTGCGCATCACCAGCCCCGCATCAAAAAAATCATTATCCATATTGACAAAACATAAAACCTATCTGGATTTGAAACCTGATACGGTTTTCCAGGCGCCGTTTGATCATGCGTCTTACCTGGCTGAAAGCCTTTAGACTTACAACAACCTTTGGAAGCTTATTGGAATCAGTTCTTTGTGCAGACAGGCACTTCTCAAGTCTTAATAATCACATCAAAATTATTCGACAAAATGTAAAAATGTCGCCAGCTGGCGACACACATAAAGGTTAATAGGACCCATGTCTTTTATTCTTTTTCATAACATGGCTCTGCAATCTCTTCAATGAAATCAGGTTTCAATAGATGAATGAATTTTTTTGCTTGCTCCACTTTTTCTTTCAACAACTTATAGGAAATGTACCGGCAGCATTCCGACAGCGGTGGCTTTAGTCTCTGAAACGTTGGGCGACGTAATTCTGTGAAAACCTTCTGATGTCTTTCTTCCGGAGCAACAATGTAAAGCTTGATCCTTATGTTCGGCTGCATCGAGATAAGATCTGACATTCTAAGTATTCCGCTGTATATAGGGCTTGTATGCTCGACTTCAAAAGCCGCAAAAATTGTTTTGTCTTTGATCCATATTACGTCTATGTTCTCGATAATCTTGTTAGTCACCTTATCAAAATGCAAAGGAACTGTATCGACGCAGAAATCACCAAATCTCTCTCCTTTATACTTCTTGTTCGTACCGTTTTGAGCTACACTTACACCAAAGCCCAGATTTCTACCAAGGTCTATGAGAATCCATTGTATTTCTGCATGAGTAGCATCTTCTACGGGCCTCTCAACCGCCAATTGCTAATTTTCGGTTATAGGGACAATCCCTCCGTCCTTATCGAATGTTTGAAAAACTTCAGGCTTCCTTGAAGATTTTACACTGTCATATGGAATGACCTGAGATTTACTAAGTGCGACCCGCATTGCTTCTATGATCAGATTTGAATCTTCCGGAATTATTTGTAACCTAAGAAAACATTCTTTCCAAACGTTAGGACTTCTATCGTTTTGGAAAATAGACAAACTATTTTTAAGGCTATTAATTGGCACCCCGTGCTCGGGTTTTAGAACAATCCACGCCTTCACGGGAAATCTCCAGGGCAAAAGATCATCAGACCATATTTTCCTGTCATCCCAATAGAGTGGTCCCGTAACTTCGAGAAGCCCAACATATCGACGAATACCAGTACAATAGCAAAGGAGGTAATCACCGGGATTTATTTTCTTAAAAATGTTTTCTCTTGTTTTTTTGAATCCCACAACCTCTGCGCCAGAAGAAATGAACTCTGCCCAACTGTTTATGTTAAACAACTGAAGCC
>JACVIW010000044.1 GCA_015711695.1 Candidatus Geohydrothermomicrobium daggyaiense | reverse complement strand
CAGATGGAATAATCAGGGGGTATTCTCTTTTCCATTCCTCAATCTGTTTGTGCCAGGGTTTGAGGTCGGGACGATCAACCGTGGCTGACAATTCCTTTAGAACACCAATGAGATCTTTAAGCACGAGCTTCGCGTCCCCTACTATAGGCACATCTGCCGGAACATTCTTCCCAATCTCCGCAGGGTCTATATCTATATGAATTACTTTTGCATGGGGAGCAAAAGTATCAAGCCTTCCGGTTATACGGTCATCAAAGCGCGCGCCAACGGCGATAATCAGGTCAGTCTTCATCATCACGTAGTTCGCATAAGATGTCCCGTGCATCCCGAGCATACCCAGCGACAGCCGGTGCGTCTCTGGAAAAACTCCCTTGCCCATAAGGGTAGTAGTTACGGGTATCTGCAGCATTTTAGCTAAATATGTGAGTTCGGCAGAGGCACCTGATGAGATAACGCCGCCCCCGGCGTATATGACGGGCCTTGTCGCCTTAAGGATAAGTCTTGCCGCATCTTTGATTTGCCTTGCATGACCCTTTGTAGTGGGTTTGTAACCAGGAAGGGTTGTTTTTTTCTCAGGATATTTGAAATCAAGTGTTCCTCGAGAAACATCTACCGGGACATCTATCAAAACTGGACCCCGTCTGCCTGTCGAGGCTATAAGAAAAGCTTCCTGGATTACGTGGGGTATTTCCTTAGGATCTTTAAGAAGGTAATTGTGCTTGACTATGGGCAGAGTTATACCTGTTGTGTCAGCTTCCTGAAAGGCGTCAGTGCCTATCATGTGCGTGGCAACCTGTCCGGTAATCGCCACAATGGGTTGCGAGTCCATATGCGCAGTGGCTATTCCGGTCACGAGATTTGTCGCACCGGGCCCACTAGTCGCCATGCACACTCCAACCTTTCCGGTTGCCCTCGCGTATCCATCAGCTGCGTGCGCTGCCCCCTGTTCGTGCCTTGTCAAAACATGTCTGATTTTTGAGTCTATCAGGACATCGTAGATGGGCAGCATCACGCCGCCGGGATAGCCAAAAATAACTTCCACGCCCTCGAGTTCGAGGCTCCTCACCAGAGCCTGCGCTCCTGTCATCCTCAACTAACTACCTCCATTTCCAGTATCTGTGTCAGTCACCATTAAGTTCAGTGTCTGTACCTTCACCAGGACTTATTCTTCCATCAAAAACACAGCGCCCGCCGACGCGCTTCCCACAAGCTTCTGGTATACGGCAAGCACACCTTTCAATTCTTTCCGTGGCCCTCCCTTCCATAAGTTTCGCCTTTTTACCAGCTCGCTCTCATCTACAAGCAAATCGAGCCTTCTTTCATCAACGTTTATCTCCACCGGGTCCCCTTCCTCCACAAAAGCAATGGGTCCACCCGCGGCTGCCTCAGGAGAAACATGACCCACAGCCCCTCCCCTGGTCCCGCCAGAAAATCTCCCATCCGTAACAAGAAGGACTTCATCCGCAAGACCCATACCGGCGATAGTAGCGGTGGGAAGCAGCATCTCGCGCATACCAGGTCCGCCTTTTGGACCCTCGTATCTTATTATTACTACCTCGCCTCTTTTTATCTTCTTTCCCCTTATCGCAGCTACAGCATCTTCTTCTGAATCGAAAACTCTCGCGGGACCCCTGTGAGAGCGCATCTTATCGCCCATCGCCGCTTCCTTAACCACAGCACCATCAGGCGCAAGGGATCCGCGCAAAACAGCGAGTCCGCCTCTCGATGAGAATGGCTCCTTTGCCGTCTTGATGACCCGCGTATCCTGACTACGCGAATTGCCTACAAGTTCTGCAAGGGTTTTCCCCGCCACAGTAGGGACATCAAGATCAACAGCGCCAATTTCAGCGAGTTCTCCCAGGACAGCGGGAATACCCCCTGCCCTATGCAAATCTTCCATATGGAACTTGCTTCCGCCAGAAGGAGCTATTTTGCACAGATTTGGTGTCTGCGAGCATATTCTGTCTATTTCCTCTAAGTCCAGCGTAATTCCTGCCTCACGGGCTATCGCGGGAAGGTGCAGGAGAGAATTTGTTGAGCCGCCTATTGCCATATCGACCGCAAGAGCATTGCGGAATGCCTTTTCGCTGAATATATCTACTGATGTCTTACCTTCCAGCACCATACGCGCAACAGCTTTTCCAGTTTCGCGCGCAAGTCTCAATCTTCCCGAATCTACAGCTGGCATGGTGCCATTGCCCGGGAGAGCAATGCCGAGGGCTTCTGAAAGGCAGTTCATGCTGTTTGCCGTAAACAAACCGGAGCAGCAGCCCGCAGTCGGACAGGCAAGTTCCTCCATTTTCATGAGCTCAGCGTCGCTCAAATTTTCATCCGCCGCATATTCCATTACCCGGACAAGGTCAAGCCTTTCTTCGCCCCAAACACCGGCAAGCATGGGACCACCGCTTACGAGTCCAGCGGGTAGTCTGAGCCTCGCCGCAGCCATCAACATTCCCGGTATTATCTTGTCGCAGTTTGGTACCAGTACAACTCCGTCAAGAGCGTGCGCCTGCACCATGATTTCCACCGTGTAACTAATTATTTCCCTCGAAGGAAGCGAGTACCTCATGCCGGAATGTCCCATGGTGAGCCCATCGCACACTGCTATTGTGTTAAAAATCACCGGAGTGCAGCCGCCGGCGATCAAACCTTCGGCAACGGCGCGGTTAATAGAATCGAGATGTATGTGTCCCGGGACAATTGAATTCGCGGAGCCCGCTACGCCAACAATAGGTCGAGAAATCTCCTCATTACCTAAACCAAGGGCCTTGAGAAGTGATCGGTGTCCCGCTCTCTGCCTTCCCTTCTTCATCGCATCGCTTCTCAAGATAAAAACACCTCCACAATATAAAACCAGAGAAACCAGAGGGGGTTAGCGATGCGCTCGCCACCATAGCTCGTCCGATCTTCATCTATCCTTTCCTGACGCGCTCCATCGCTTTCAAGACTTTTCAATTTTCTCAATAATAGCCTTTCCCATCTCTTTCGTACCCGCATTACCGCCCAGATCGTAAGTAACGTGCTTTCCTTCTTTTATCACCTGTCGAACACCATCGAGCACTCTTCGAGCAACATCGTCCTGTCCGATGTGCTTTAACATAAGGTAACCTGAAAGTATCTGGGCTGTTGGGTTGACCTTATCAAGTCCGGTGTATTTGGGAGCGCTTCCATGCGCTGGCTCGAAAACAGCGAGATCCCCGTCGCCAAGGTTTGAGCTCGGGGCTATACCAAGACCACCCACAAGTCCAGCGCAAAGATCGCTTATCAGATCACCGTAAAGGTTCGGCATCACCATAACGTCATAAATCTGTGGTTTCTGCACAAGCTGCATACACATGTTGTCGACAATACGCTCTTCAAATTCCACATCCGGATACTCGGGCGCAATTTCCCTTGCTGTGTTCAGGAACAAGCCGTCGGTCAACTTCATAATATTGGCTTTATGAACCACAGTTAATTTTTTTCTATGATTTTTGCGCACGTACTCAAAAGCAAACCTTATAATCCGTTCAGAACCCTTTCGAGTAATAACCTTTACGGACTCTGCAACCCCTTCAACAACCATATGCTCTATTCCGGCGTATAAATCCTCCATATTTTCTCGTACCACAACAAGATCTATGTCTTTATAAGGGCTCTTCACTCCCTCGATATAGAAAGCAGGCCTCACGCACGCGTAAAGTCCAAGCTCTTTCCTCAAAGCGACATTGACACTTCTAAATCCACTTCCAACGGGCGTTGTAATCGGACCCTTATAAGCCACATTGTTTTCCCTGATATTTTCAAGCACTTCGGGGGGAAGCGGCGTTCCGTATTTCTCCATTACTGCTTCGCCAGCATGCATTACCTCCCACTCTATTGAGGCACCAGCCGCTTCCATGACCGCAACTGCAACCTCCACAAGTGAGGGTCCAACACCGTCACCTGGAATAAGTGTTACCTTTCTCTTACCCATATAGCCTCCGTATTGCCCGGTAATAATGGCACCGTAGTTCATTTAAAGCTCATGTTCTTCCTCATATACGGAATAAGTCCACCCTCATTCAATATTTCCATCATTATGGGCGGAATCTCTTTGCTCTTAAGTTCGATACCTCTTGTTATGTCTCTCACTATCCCCAATGTGGGGTTAACCTCTAAAAGATCCCCGTCCTGTATTTCCTCAGTATCACATATAAGCGAGAGAAGACCGTTGTTGATTGAGTTGCGGAAGTATATTCTCGCGAAGGATTTGGCTATGACTCCGGCCACTCCCGCATGCTTGAGCGCAAGCGGCGCCTGTTCCCTGGAGGAGCCACACCCGAAATTTTTACCCGCTACGACAAAATCCCCGGGCTTGAGCCTTGAATGGAATTCCGGGTCAATGTCCTCCATGACGTGCCTGGCAAGCTCATCCATGTCAAGTGTCTTAAACTTGTACCTTCCTGATATTATATAGTCAGTGTTGATATCATCGCCGAACTTATGCGCTTTTCCTCTTAAAACCATCTTACCCTCACTTTTGGATCGCCCGATACTATTAAAGAAACTGCCTAGGGTCAGTTATTTTGCCCGTCAAGCAGCTTGCAGCCACTGTCGCCGGTGAGGCGAGGTATATGAAAGCCTCCGGGTTGCCCATTCTTCCCTTGAAATTGCGATTAGCTGTTGAAATAACGTTCTCTCCATCATCCGGAACACCCTGATGGGTCCCAACACAGCAAGCGCAACCCGGAGGAACGATACAAGCACCCGCATCAACAAGAATATCAATCAACCCCTGTCTTAGAGCAAGAGAGAATACCTCCCTCGAAGCCGGCGCGATAATAAGCCTTACGCCGGAAGCTATCTTCTTACCCTTCAATATGTCTGCCGCAACCTTTATGTCTGAATACCTTCCATTGGTGCACGTCCCGATAAGACCCTGGTGAATTTTGATTTCATCAATTTCCTCAACCGGCACGACATTATCGACCCTGTGAGGACAGGCAACCATTGGACTTATCTCTGAGCAGTCTATTAATACCTCGCCCACATAATGCGCTTCATCATCAGGAAAAACCGCTTCGAAATGCCTTTCAGTCCTTCCTTCCAAAAAATCCAGCGTCTTTCCGTCCGCGAGCATAAGCCCCGTTTTTGCCCCTACTTCCACAGCCATATTGCTTATTGTGAGTCGTCCATCGATATTCATTTCATTAATAGCCTCGCCAGTTATTTCTAAAGCAAGATAACTTGCGCCATCAGCGCCAATCTTCATAACCATCGCCAGCGCCAGATCCTTCGCATAGACACACTCTCGAACTTTCCCCTCAAATCTCACCTTCAGAGTTTCGGGACAAAGAAACCATAATTGACCCGAAAGCATAGCAGCAGCAAGGTCTGTAGATCCAACACCGGTCGAAAAACAATTGAGCGCGCCGTACGTACAGGTGTGAGAATCAGCACCTATCACAAGACCTCCCGGAAACGCGCGGCCGCTTTCCACCATTATCTGATGGCATATACCCTCGCCTGACTCATAGAGTCTGATATCGTTTCCTTCACAAAAGCCCCTCATCGTTCCGTGCAGATTTGAGACTGCCCTTGAGGGGCTCGGCGCATTATGGTCTATAACAAAGGAAATTCTTTCAGGATATTTCGGAATCGTACCTCCCATTTCACGAAATGCCCTGATGGCAAGAGGAGCTGTTCCGTCCTGTGCCATAATCGAATCGGGCTCGATGATTACAATTTCGCCGGCCGATACATCGCGGCCGGCGTGCGCCGAAAATATCTTCTCGGATATGGTTTTGCCCACGCCTGGTTTCCTCCTCGTTTATTGAAAAAACTGAAAATTCCGAAAGTGTGTTTGATCAACTATTTTACCTGTTTTTTGTGCAGTTTGAATGATTTGTTTACCTTTGTCGAAAATTGCTCCATCGTTTTCCAAAGCGCTTATCAAACAAAAACCCTCACCGCGATTCACGGATACTTATACTACAGCTACACAGAGCGCAGCCAGTTTTAATGCGTATTCTCTTATAGCTTCATAAAAATCAGCAAGAATGCCCTCTCAAGCGAGTATAAATAAAAAATAAAACAACCCGCCGATTATAGTCATCCGGATAGAGTTTTACTAATCCGTGTTAAAAAGGCGTTCTTATTTTGATAAATATATTTTTTCCTGAACGGTATTTTCCTGAGCGGGATCAAAACCCTGAAATTACATAACAAATCAGGCTAGCGAGTTCAGAAGAGCTCTTGGTGAGAAAAAACTTATACATTTGAAAAGTAAGCTGGCATTTGATATATTCCAAGCGATTTCAGAAGGAGGTATGAAGATGGATAATTTCCCCGAGGATCTAAAGTATCACAAAGAGCACATGTGGGTGCGAGATGACGGAACTATTGGCATAACCGATTATGCCCAGGAACAGCTTGGAGAAATCGTTTTCATAGAGGTGCCCGATGAGGGAACCGCAATTGAGGCAGGGGAGCCTTTTGGCGAGATAGAATCGCGGAAATCCGTTTCAGACCTTTACGCGCCAGTCTCCGGCACCATAAAAGAAGTCAATGCCGAAGTGGTTGATGCACCTGAAATAATAAATGAAGACCCCTACGGTAAAGGATGGATTGCCGTTGTCGATATGAGCGATCCGTCCGAACTTGATAACCTGCTTACCGCAGCAGAGTATAAAGAACTCGTAGCCGGAGAAGAAAACAAATAACAACCGCAATCTTTTATCAGCAATCGGGCTTTGGGCATACTCATATGAGCGGCATATAAATAATAATCATTAATTCTTGATCCCGTACTCAATGCCGTAGTGACGTAGCGAACTGGAACATGCAGCTGAGCGTGCCAAACGTGTAACGAAAAAGAACTGGCAAAGTCAAGCCCCATTCAGTCGATTTCCACTTTCTTGCGGTTAATATTTAATGGACCATGCTAAAAGGTATTTGTGGTATCATGATCCCCGATATTCAGCTAATATGATAAACAAGCCTTTGAAGAAGACAGGTGATTCCCTTCTGATGAAAAATTTCAATCACAGTAAAATTCCAAGGTGCATGAGTACTCAACATCCGGATAATGTGAATATGCCTTTTTTTGCAGCCGATACGGTTCTTGGAGGCGAGGATGAAATACAGGAAGCTTATTATGTTTTCTCGCACTTAGGCTGCGACGAGCAAATGTGGGACTGTGAAGGTAAGGAAGTCGATAACTTCGTGGTGAAGAAGCTCTTAACGAAGTATGAATCTTTCTTTAAGAATACGATTCTCGGTAGAGACGTATTTCTTACCCTGAGAGTACCAAATCCAACAGTTGAAAAAGCCGAGGCAAAAATACTTCTTGAAACTCTTGAAAGCATACCAAGATCATTTGACGCAGCGAAGCTATTTTACGGGGAAGACATCCCGCCCGTTTTCGAAGTGATTCTTCCCATGACTGCATCCGCGCTATGCATTGACAGAGTTTACAGGTATTACAGGGACTTTGTGGTCAGAAAGCAGTATCAGCCATTTAGGGAAGGCGACATCACCATCAGAGATTGGATAGGCGAATTCAAACCGGACAGAATAAACGTCATCCCTTTGTTCGAGGACATCGATCATATGCTTAACGCTCCAGATATGCTCAAAGAATACCTGAAAGATAAAGATGTCCCGTACCAGCGAGTCTTTCTCGCCAGGTCAGATCCGGCACTTAACTACGGGATGCTAAGCGCTATTCTTCTCAATAAGATAGCCTTATATGAACTTGCGCAACTTGAAGAAGAAATTGGTACCAGAATATTCCCTATCATCGGCGCGGGGTCCGCACCGTTCCGTGGAAATCTTAACCCCGATACAGTGGAAAGATGCGTTCTCGACTACCCAAACGCCCAGACCTTCACAATCCAATCGGCATTCAAATACGATTTTCCGCCAGAAAAGGTGAGAGAAGCTGTCAAGAAACTAATGATGAGAAACCCTGAAAAAGCACGCGAAATAGATAAGGACAAGAGTCTTGAAATAATAATGCGCTATTCAACCGAGTACAGGAAACAGGTTAAAGCGATAGCCCCTGTGGTTAATGTTCTTGCTAAATACGTACCAGGAAGAAGAAAACGCAAATTACACATAGGACTTTTCGGTTATTCGAGGAGCATAGGGGACGTTATCCTCCCCAGAGCTATAACTTATACCGCAGCCCTTTATTCCATAGGCTTCCCACCGGAACTAATAGCAATCAACGCGCTGGGAAAAGAGGATTTATCGTTCATCCAGGAAATATATGTTAATTTCTACGCAGACCTGAGAGATGCACTTGCTTTCTACAACCCATCATCGCTTGAAATACTACCCGAGGAAGTTTCGTCAATATATAAGACCCTGGAGTTCCCGACTGATTTCGAGATTTGCGACCAGCACCGCGAATTAACGGATTTTATCATAAGAAAGATCAAGGATTCGGACACCGAAAACTTAGCTGAACGCGTCATTGAAGCCGGAAGCGTGAGGAAATTCCTTGGATGAAATGTCGCTTCCGGCTCATCCGGGCATCACTGCCGCTTTTCTAGCAGCTCTCTTAACTTTTCAGAAGCCATTGTAGGGTTTGCTTTCCCACGAGAAAGTTTCATTACCTGACCCATCAAGAATTTCAGCGCCTGCTCCTTGCCCTCAAGAAAGTCCCGGACAGCCTGAGGATTGTCATCGACAACCCGCTCGACAATTAAAGCTATCTCTTCCGAATCCGCTATTTGGCTCAAGCCTTTTCTCGAGACTATCTGAGCGGGGCTTTCCCCGCTTTGAAAAGCTTCCTTCAAAACGTCTTTTGCCATTCTCCCTGAAATAACACCACGCTCAACAAGTAGAATTAGTTCCGAGATGCCATGAGGTCCAATAGGCGAATTCTCCACCTTTATCGAAAATTCGTTAAGCAAGCCCACAAAGTCTCCTGCGAGCCATTTCGCAATAGCGACCGGATTACCACCCTTTGCCACTGCCTCTTCATAGAAATCTCCGAGTTTTTTATCGTAAACGAGAACTCTTGCGGTGTCTTTAGGCAGACCATATTTTCGGATAAACCTGTCTAACCTCTGACCCGGCGTCTCAGGAAGGCTCTTTTGAAGCTCTTCAACTATTTGGGGGTCTGGCTCCAGTGGAACTAAATCCGGCTCCGGGAAGTACCTGTAGTCGAACGCCTCCTCCTTCATTCTTAAAGTATGGGTAACGCCCGCTGCTTCATCCCAGTGTCTTGTTTCCTGAGGGATCTTACCCCCTCCGATAATAATCTCTTTTTGCCTCTTTTCCTCAAATGAGAGTGCTCTCTGTAGCGCCCTGAACGAGTTCATGTTCTTTATCTCAACCTTTGTTCCTTGCACTCCATCCACGGCAATCGAAATATTGGCGTCGCACCTTAATGAGCCCTCCTCCATCTTACAGTCGCTTATACCGAGATATTCGAGCATCGCGCGCAGTTCTATCATGAAATTTCGCGCCTCTTCAGGAGTTCTCAGATCCGGCTCGGTCACAATCTCAACAAGAGGGATCCCCGCTCTATTGAAATCCTCAAGTGAGCGACCGGCTCCATGAATTCGTCCGCTTTCTCCCACATGAATGCTTTTACCTGTATCCTCTTCGAGGTGAACTCTGGTTATACCGACCTTTCTTTTATAGTCTCCCATGTCTATCTCAAGGAATCCATTCTTCGAAAGTGGAATGTCGTACTGGGATATTTGATAATTTTTGGGCATATCTGGATAAAAATAGTTCTTCCTGTGAAATAACGATCGCCTGGCGATTTCACAGTTAAGCGCGAGGCCGAGCAAGATTGTATATTCTATTGCCTTTCGGTTAGCTACCGGAAGAGTGCCAGGATGCCCAAGACAAACAGGACATGTCCTGGTGTTTGGTTCCCCTCCAAACTCTGTCGAACAGCCGCAAAACATCTTTGATTTCGTTGAGAGTTCAGCGTGTATCTCAAGTCCTATGATCGTTTCGAACTCCATTTGATCCATCTCCTGAGGTTCCTAACCTGAAAAGCAACAAAATATATTTAATAAGTCCATGCCCCGAAAAACTCCTGATCAAATCGGCGGGCGCATATTCAAATTAAGTGATTGCTCGAGCGCGTAAGCAACATTCAAGATTCTCAACTCTTTCAGCGGAGGACCCATTATCTGAAGCCCAACCGGCAGTCCTTCAGACAACCCGCATGGAACTGAGATCGCAGGTATCCCGGCAAGATTAACGGGAATAGTACAGACATCTGAAAGGTACATTGTCAGAGGATCGTCAATTTTTTCTCCTATCCTGAACGCTGTAGTCGGCGAAGTTGGAGAAAGCAACACGTCAAATTTCTCCCATGCTTTTCGGTAATCGTTTATTATGAGCGTCCTGATCTTTTGCGCCTGGGCATAGTAAGCTTCATAATAACCGGCGGATAAAGCGTAAGTCCCGAGCATTATTCTTCTTTTGACTTCTCCACCAAATCCTTCAGAGCGGGTGCGATCATACATCTCCCAAACATCGTCACATTCATGATCGGTTCTAAAGCCATATCTGACCCCATCGAACCTGGCGAGATTACTCGAAGCCTCAGCCGGAGCGATAATATAGTATGCGGAAAGAGCATATTCGAAACTTGAAAGCGACACTTCTTCTATAGAAACACCGCAAGCATCGAGCGTATCCAGCGCTTCATTGAAACACCTCAAAACGTCCGGATCTATCCCTTCACCGGAAAGCTCTTTAACCACTGCCGCTTTAAGACCGCGTATTTCACCGTTGAGTTCAGAAAGATAATCTTCTGGCTCATCTGGAATCGAGGTGGAGTCAAGTGGATCGTGCCCCGCTATCAACCCAAGAAGCGCGGCGCAGTCAGACACGTTTAGAGTCATCGGTCCAACCTGATCGAGACTCGAAGCAAAAGCCACAAGCCCGTATCTCGAAACAAGTCCATAAGTGGGTTTCATCCCCACAATGCCACAGAGAGCCGCCGGCTGCCTTATACTCCCTCCGGTATCGGAACCCAGAGCCCATGGCACCTCGCGCGCCGCGACAGCCGCCGCTGATCCACCGCTCGAGCCACCCGGCACACGATCGGTATCCCACGGATTCCTTGTAACGCCAAAGTAAGAGTTTTCGGTGGATGACCCCATAGCGAATTCGTCCATGTTTGTTTTTCCCAGCATCACGCAGCCAGCACTTAAAACTTTTTCGACAGCGGTTGCGTCATAAACAGGTACGAAATTTTCAAGCATCCTGGACGCGCATGTTGTCGGGAAATTTTTTGTGGAGAGAACATCTTTTATTGCGATCGGAACTCCAGCGAATTCCCCAGCATTCTCACCTCTTGAGATTTTTTCGTCAATTTCAGCTGCAAGTCTCCGCGCCAGGTCACCCGAAAGGTTGATGAATGCATGTAGCATGGACTCTACTTTTTCGATTCTGTTTAGATACGCCTCGACAACTTCGCTAGCGGAAACTTCCCTGCGCGCTATTAGCCGACCAAGCGTAAGTGCGTCCTTCTCGATCAGATCCATCAAATCCACTTCCCTTTAGATGATTTTCGGAACCATGAAGGCGCCTCCCTCAGACCAGGGAGCATTCCTTACCGCTTCTTCGACGGGAAGAGAGGGACGAACTTCATCCTCTCTCGCAACATTCGCAAGCGGTATAGCATGACTTGTGGGTTCAACGTCGCTAGTGTCGATTCCAGATATTATCCGAGCATGTTCTAAGACATCCGAAAGCTGTCTTTTAAACATCTTTTTCTCTTCTTTCGTGAGGTAGAGACGAGCAAGTTTCGCGACATGCTCAACATCTTCCATTGAAATCACCAAAGCACTTACCTCCTCCTCAACCCATTGGACGATATTCTAAGGATAATTCCTCGATCTGGATGAATGGATCCAATAACGAGCACCACATTTCCAAAAATCAAGAAGCTCAAGTGACCCCTTTAATCATCTCTTCGAATTCCTCCTCGGAAATCGTTTTTATCCCCAAACTCAAAGCTTTTTGATACTTCGAGCCTGGTTCAGAGCCAACAACAACAAAATCGGTTTTCGGGCTCACAGAACCAGTCACTTTTCCACCAAGTCGCTCTATAATTGCGGTTGCTTGATCCCTGGTGTATTTGCTCAACGCGCCAGTCAAGACGAAACTTTTACCCGACAGTGGCAATTCCCTTTCCACCGGCGTGATTTCATCAGACATCCTCACACCGGCTTTTCGAAGTTTCTCAATAACACGAAGGTTCTCCTTCTGCCTGAAGAAACGATGAACGCTTTCAGCAATCCTATCTCCAACCCCTTCCACGCTCAATAATTCCTCCACGCTTGCATCAGCAAGCTCATCGATAGAGGGGAAACGAGAAGTTAATACCTTTGCCATGTGGCTTCCAACATGCCTTATGCCCAGACCGAAAACAAGACGCCATAACGGCCTGTTCTTAGCGGCTTCAATCGCCCCAATCAGATTTGAAACTGATTTGTCCTTAAAACCCGGAATTTCATAAAGCTGCTCAGGAGTAAGGTAGAAAATGTCAGCGACATCTTTAATGAAGCCTCTGGAGAGCAGCTCGCTCACGGTGACTTCTCCCATGCCCTCTATATCCATCGCTCCCCTCGAAGC
>JACVIW010000043.1 GCA_015711695.1 Candidatus Geohydrothermomicrobium daggyaiense | reverse complement strand
CTGCCGGCGGGCGCTGCGGTGCTGAACGCGACCAAGGACAAGAAGGAACGCGTCGGTCGCATCCTCCAGATGCACGCCAACCACCGCGAGGACAAGGACGGCGTGTTCGCGGGCGACATCGTCGCCGCGGTCGGGCTGAAGAACACCACGACCGGCGACACCCTCTGCGATCCGGCCCATCCCCTTCTTCTTGAGCCAATGAGCTTCCCCGAGCCGGTCATTTCTGTGGCGATTGAACCCAAAACCAAAGCAGATCAGGACAAACTTAACGAATCTTTGAACCGCCTGTCTGAGGAGGACCCGACTTTCCAGGTCGCGTTCGATGAGGATAGCGGGCAGACGATAATAAGCGGAATGGGCGAGCTTCACCTTGAGGTAGTTGTTGACCGGCTGCTGAGGGAGTTTCAGGTAGACGCTAATGTGGGCAAGCCACAGGTGGCGTACAGGGAAACGATTACCAGGCCGGTCAGCGCGGCGCAGGGAAGGTTCGTGAAGCAGACGGGCGGGAGAGGCCAATACGGAGACGTGATTATCAATGTGGTGCCTCTCAAAC
Organism: Candidatus Geohydrothermomicrobium daggyaiense; assembly: GCA_015711695.1. Lineage (GTDB taxonomy): Bacteria > Actinomycetota > Geothermincolia > Fen-727 > JACVIW01 > Geohydrothermomicrobium > Geohydrothermomicrobium daggyaiense. The sequence continues at coordinate 12,248 of JACVIW010000043.1, read as the reverse complement.
GAGGTCAAGGATACTCATTTGAAAACAAAATACACGGTGGAGAAATCCCGAGGGAATACATTCCCGCTGTTGACAGGGGCATAAGGGAAGCGGCGGGAACGGGACCTCTCGCGGGATATCCTCTTGTTGATTTCAAAGTGGAACTTGTGGGTGGCTCGTATCATCCGGTCGATTCTTCCGAACTCGCTTTCAAGGTGGCTGGTTCTATGGCGCTGCGTCAGGCCGCCAGGCAGGCCGATCCCATACTTCTCGAGCCCATAATGAAGATTGAAATAACTGTTCCTGAGAATTTCCTGGGTGATGTGATCGCTGACATCAATAGCCGTAGGGGAAAAATAGATCACATGGAGTCGGATAATGGTAGACAGATTGTCGTGGCTAAGGTTCCTCTTGCGGAAACTTTCGGGTATGCGACCGATTTGAGGTCACTCACGCAGGGCAAGGCAACCTATCACATGGAGTTTTTCCGATACGAGGAAGTTCCCTCGGGTATAGCGCAGGAAATAATCACGAAGGTTAGAGGACGTTAGGAGGCACGAATGGCCAAGCAGAAGTTCGAAAGGACAAAACCTCACGTTAACGTGGGCACAATAGGTCACGTTGACCACGGTAAGACAATGCTTACGGCTGCGATCACAAAGGTCTTGAACGCTCAGGGTCTTCCCGTGGAGATAAGGACCTTTGAATCGATCGACAACGCCCCCGAGGAAAAGGAGAGGGGAATAACAATTGCTATAGCTCACGTGGAATATGAGACTAAGAAAAGACACTACGCCCACGTGGACTGCCCGGGCCACGCTGACTACATAAAGAACATGATAACCGGGGCTGCCCAGATGGACGGAGCGATACTCGTGGTATCGGCCGCTGATGGTCCGATGCCCCAGACAAGGGAGCACATTCTCCTCGCCCGTCAGGTTGAAGTCCCCTCCATGGTTGTTTTCCTGAACAAGGCTGACATGGTTGATGACCCGGAACTTCTCGAACTGGTGGAACTTGAGGTAAGGGAACTCCTCTCTGAGTACGAGTTTCCGGGAGATGAGATACCGGTCGTGTCCGGAAGTGCGCTCAAGGCGAATGAGTGCGGGTGCGGCAAGGAGGATTGCCAGTGGTGCAAGTCCATCCTGGACCTCATGGATGCGGTTGACGACTACATCCCCACCCCCATAAGGGATATTGACAAACCATTCCTCATGCCGATAGAGGATGTCTTCTCCATAACCGGAAGGGGAACGGTTGCCACCGGAAGGGTGGAGCAGGGAAGGATCAAAGTTGGGGATGAGGTCGAGATAGTCGGCATGAGACACGAGATAAGAAAAACTGTATGCACCGGCGTGGAGATGTTCCGCAAAATCCTCGATGAGGGTCAGGCTGGAGACAACATAGGAGTTCTCCTGAGAGGTGTCGCAAGGGATGAGGTAGAAAGGGGTCAGGTCCTGGCAGCTCCGGGAAGCATAACACCCCACACCAGGTTCAAGGCTCAGGTCTATGTTCTCTCAAAGGAGGAGGGAGGAAGACACACCCCCTTCTTCAGCGGATACAGACCGCAGTTCTACTTCCGCACAACTGATGTGACCGGGACCATAACCCTCCCCGAGGGTGTAGAGATGGTAATGCCCGGCGACAACACCGAGATGGAGGTTGAGCTCATCACCCCCATCGCGATGGACGAGGGACTGAGATTTGCCATCCGTGAGGGAGGAAGAACTGTTGGCGCTGGAAGGGTAACCAAGATAATCAAGTAACGAGGCGATGGAGCTGGTGTCCCGGGGGAAACGGGACTGGTGAATGCTCGGAGTGGGATCAAAGTGACAAAGGATAAGATAAGGATAAGACTCAAAGCTTACGATCACGAATTGATTGACCAGACGGCAAGAATGATTGTCGAGACGGCAAAGAAGACCGGCGCGCGGATTTCGGGTCCCGTGCCACTTCCAACGGAGAAGAGCGTTTACTGCGTGATAAGGTCACCGCATGTGGATAAAGATTCAAGGGAACACTTCGAGATAAGGACGCATAAAAGGCTTATAGATATTCTCGACCCCACCCCGGCGACTGTTGACGCGCTGACGGGACTGGATTTGCCCGCAGGCGTTGACATTGAGATAAAACTCTGAGCGCTCAAAAAACGAGGCTGATGAAAATGGCCAAAGCGATCATTGGAGAAAAAATAGGAATGACCCAGCTTTTCGATGGGGACATCGTGATCCCGGTCACGGTGATTAAAGCGGGTCCGTGCGTGGTAACGCAGATAAAGAAAGAAGATAAGGACGGGTATGAGGCGGTCCAGCTCGGTTACGGTGATGTGAAGCCCGAGCGTGTGAATAAGCCAATGATGGGTCATTACAAGAAAGCGAACTGTCCCCCAAAGAGGTTTCTTGCCGAAGTGCCACTCGACCCATCGCTGTACAAACTCGGCGCGGAGGTTAGAGCCGATATTTTCTCGGAGGGTGACAGGGCGGACATCACGGGCATTAGCAAGGGAAAGGGATTCGCTGGCGTTGTTAAGCGGTGGGGCTTCAGGGGGGGCCCCAGCTCACACGGCTCTACTTTTCACCGGGCGCCAGGGTCTGTCGGCCAGTGTGCGACTCCTTCGCGGGTTTTCAAGGGAAAGAAGTTACCCGGGCGAATGGGTGGAAATCGCGTCACGGTGAAGAACCTCGAAATAGTTCGAGTGGATAAGGGCAGGGACCTTATTCTTGTGAAGGGCGCTGTTCCCGGCCCACGCGGCTCAATTCTGATAATACGGGAGTCGAAAAAGAAGGCGAAGAGTGGCGAGCGGTGATCTAAATGAAAGTTCCACTTAAGAGTTTATCCGGCGAGGAAGTTGGGGAAGTCGAGTTATCCGATGAGTTATTTGGAATAAAGCCAAACATACACGCGATGCACATGGTTGTGCGCTTGCAAAGGGCTCAGGCTCGTGCCGGGACCGCTTCGACCAGAACTCGAAAAGAGGTGAGGGGTGGAGGGCGAAAACCGTGGAGGCAAAAAGGAACCGGACGCGCAAGAGCGGGTAGCATACGTTCCCCGATCTGGAAAGGAGGCGGCACCGTCTTCGGGCCAAAGCCTCGCGATTATTCGTTTAAGGTTCCAAAGAAGTTAAGAAGATTAGCCTTTAGGTCCGCACTTAGCGCTGCTGCCTCTGAAGACAGGATAGTCGTGATAGAGGATTTCTCCATGGAGACACCCAGTACTCGAGCCGGGAAAGAGATTCTGGAAAATCTCGGTCTCGATCATAGCGTCATGGTCGTTCTTCCACCGGAAGAGGAGAATGTTGAGAAGTCTTTCAGGAACCTGGCGAAGGTGGAGACTTTTTACCCCAGGGAACTGAATACTTACGACATTCTCCGATTCGACAGCATACTGTTCATGAAAAGGGCGCTTGATGTCTTGCAGGGAAGTGGTGGAAATGAAAGATCCACATGACATAATCCTTTACCCGGTTGTGAGCGAGAAAAGTTACGACGCCATTGAACGGAGGCAGTACACGTTTATTGTGGACCCGAGATCGAATAAGTCAGAGATAAAGGATGCTGTAGAGGCTATTTTCGATGTTAAGGTTCTTAAGGTCAATACATTGCGAACAAAGGGAAAACCCCGAAGAAGAGGCATGACTGTTGGTCGGACGTCAAGGGGCAAGAAAGCGATAGTAACGCTCGCGGAAGGCGATAAGATCGAAATTTTCGAGGGCGCATGAGAGGGGTTGCGATTCAGTGGGCATAAAGAAGTACAAGCCAACGTCGCCAGGAAGAAGATTCGCTACCGTTTCGGATTTCGCTGAGATTACGAAGGCGGAACCTGAGAAGTCGCTTCTCGCACCATTAAAAAAGACTGGCGGGAGGAACAACTACGGTCGTAAGACCGCGAGACACCGAGGCGGGGGGGCCAAGCGAAGGTACAGAATCATCGATTTCAAGCGCGACAAAGATGGCATTCCCGCCAGGGTGGCAGCAATTGAGTATGATCCCAATCGTTCGGCGCGAATAGCCCTCCTGCACTATAAGGACGGAGAGAAGCGATACATACTCTGTCCGGTAGATCTCATGGTTGGGGATACGGTTGTTTCCGGTCCGGGAGCGGATGTCAAACCAGGAAACGCCATGCCCCTTGCGAACATCCCTGTTGGAACGACGGTTCATGCTGTGGAGCTAAAACCAGGGGCTGGAGCGAAAATGGCAAGGGCGGCAGGAACATCCGCGCAGATAGTGGCAAGGGAAGAGGGCTACGCTCATTTAAAACTCCCATCTGGGGAGGTCCGGAAAGTTCTGCTCACCTGCAGGGCGACTGTTGGCGTCGTTGGGAACGTGGAGCACGAGCTTATTAGTCTCGGGAAAGCTGGAGCGTCGCGTCACAGGGGAATCAGGCCCCAGACCAGAGGCGCCGCTATGAACCCGGTTGATCACCCGCACGGAGGTGGTGAGGGAAGAGCGAAGTGCGGTAGGCATCCCGTGACTCCATGGGGCAAACCCACGCTCGGCTACAGAACTCGAGACAGGAAAAAGCCTTCCGGAAAGTATATTTTGAAAAGCAGGAGAGAAAAATAAACTGAAGAGTTTTGGAGGCAGCGTTGTCGCGATCGCTCAAAAAAGGACCGTACGTAGATGAAAAACTAATAGCGAAAATAAGGGACTTAAATGAACGTAACGAAAAAGTCGTCATCAAAACATGGTCCAGGGACTCCACAATTTTCCCGGAGATGGTTGGCCATACGATCGCGGTTCACGACGGCAAAAAGCATGTTCCTGTTTACATAACCGAGAGCATGGTCGGTCACAAGCTCGGTGAGTTCGCGCCTACACGGATATTTAAGGGACACGGGGGTAAACTCGCTAAAGAAAAGAGAGCCAGGATGAAATAGGAGCTGAGGAGGAATGCAGACGAGGGCGGTGGCAAAATATGTGAGGATGAGCCCGAGAAAAGTTCGGCTCGTCACCAATCTCATAAAAGGCAAGGATCTGGAGGAAGCGAAAGAGATACTTGATTACTGCCCAAAAGCCGCCGCGCGGGTGGTTGCCAAAGTTCTCGCTTCTGCGGCTGCCAATGCGGAAAACAACAACAGGATTCCGCCCGAGAGACTTTATGTTCTCAACGCTTTTGTTGATGAAGGTCCAACACTGAAAAGGTTCAGAGCGAGAGCTCTGGGTCGAGCCACCCGGATCAATAAAAGGACAAGCCATATTACCGTCATTCTGGAGGAACGCGAAGAGGAAAGGCCGAGAAGGGGCTCTGCTTTAAGAAGAATATCCAGAAGACCGGCGGTGAGGAAGATTGCCGGGCCGCGCAAGGGGAAGAAGGAGAAAGTTGAGGAGCTTACTGAGAAAGAGATTGAGCGTTCGAAAGAAGATGAGGAAAAGGAAGACACAACTGCTGAAACGGAAGGCGCTACAGGGGTTGAGGTGACCGAGGAAGAGCGAGGACCGGGTGGTGTTGAAGGATTGAAAGAGGTAGACGTTGAGGCGAAAGATGAAGGAGCTGAAGGCGGGAAAGAAAAGAGTGAGGAAGAGGTAGAAGAAACAGGTGAATCTCAGAACGTGTCAGGGGAGGACGCCGTAGAGCAGGAAACTAAAGAGGAAGGAAGCGAGGATTAAATTGGGTCAGAAAGTTCACCCTTACGGGCTCAGGATCGGGATTATAAACGATTGGAAATCTCGATGGTTCGCCGGGAGAGATTACCCCGAGCTTGTCCAGGAAGACATCAAGATTAGGAACTTTCTAAACGCGCAGTTGAAAAATGCTGCCGTATCAAAGATCGAAATCGAAAGAAAATCGAAGGAAACGGTGGTTGATATCTATACCGCCCGCCCTGGAATTGTAATCGGGCGAAAAGGCACGGAGGTTGACAAACTTAGGGACAAGCTCCAGCAAATATGCGGACACGAGGTTCAGATCAATATCAAAGAAGTGCCTGTTCCTGAGCTTGATGCGACCCTTGTGGCCCAGGAAATTGCCACTCAGATCTCAGCTAGAGTCTCCTTTAGAAGGGCGATGAAAAAAGCTGTGAGCGACGCCATGAGACTTGGTGCGCTTGGAATTAAAGTCCAGTGCAGCGGAAGGCTCGCGGGTGCTGAGATGGCACGGAGTGAGTGGTATCGTGAGGGCAGGGTACCGTTGCAAACTTTAAGGGCAGATATCGATTACGGGTTTGAAGAGGCTGAGACAACTTTCGGTCGAATTGGTGTAAAAGTCTGGATTTATAAAGGCGATAAGACGGGAAAGCGGGAATCGGAGGAACAGGTAGCTTCCGCTTCGCCGGGAAGAATTTCACGTACCACAGTGAAAGGCAGAGCCAAACAGACTGCTTCAACAGGGAGGGAAGAAGAGATTTCAGTTGAGCCTAGCAAACTGGAGGACTCAAAAAAGTCTACGACGCGTGAGGGAGAATCTGACGTAGGTGGAAGCCCTGATCAGCTGGGTGGCACGGGGCCTGAAGAGCTTTCCGGCGAAGTCGAAGCTAGCGAAAGTGATTCTTCGAATGATAAGGAGGTTTAAATTTAAATGCTACAGCCTAAAAAGCCCCCACACCGTAAAGTTCAAAGAGGAAGGCTGAAAGGAAGAGCCAAAGGCGGGACAAAAGTGAGTTTCGGGGACTACGGGCTTCAGGCGCTTGAACCGGCATGGATCACCGCCAGGCAAATAGAGGCGGCGCGAGTTGCAATAACAAGGCACATTAAAAGAAGTGGCAAGGTCTGGATAAATATCTTTCCGCATAAGCCGGTCTCCAAAAAGCCTGCAGAAACAAGAATGGGAAGCGGGAAAGGTAATCCTGAATACTGGGTAGCGCCTGTTAAGCCTGGCAAAGTAATGTTTGAACTTGCAGGAGTGAGTGAGCCTGTGGCCAGAGAGGCGATAAGGCTCGCTTCGAATAAACTTCCCATGAAATGCAGATTTGTCAAGCGAGAGGAGTAACTTTTCGCGAAAGGGAGAGATCGAAATGCTTAAACCCAAGCAGTTGCGGAGAATGGATGAAGAAGAACTCGAGCAAAAACTTAGGGAACTTAAAGAGGAACTTTTTAACCTCAGATTCCAGCTTGCGACTGGTCAGCTGGATAACCCTATGAGGATAAAGCAAACCAGGCGGGATATCGCGAGAGTTTGCACGATCATAACCGAACGGAAGTACAACATTCATCCGGAAGCATTCGAAGAGGCTGCAGAAATGGGAGCGATCGAGGTTTCAGGTGAGACTGTTGAACTGGAAGGGCACGAGGAGGAAGCCTTGATAGAGCTCGAAGATGTTCCCGGCGAGGAGATCGAAGGGATCGAGCGTGAAGATGAAATAGCGGGCAAAGATGAGGCTGGAACTGAAGGCGCATCGTCCGGTGAAGAAGAGGAGTAATTTTCAAAATGGCTACGAGACCATCGAGGAAAGTAAGAGTGGGGAAAGTTGTGTCGGACTCAATGGACAAGACAATTGTGGTCGCTGTGGAGCGCACCGTGCGGCACCCCCTTTACGGAAAGACAATAAAGCGGACTTCCAAGATATATGCGCATGACGAAGAGAATCAATGCAAAGTGGGGGATATTGTGAAGGTGATGGAAACGCGACCTCTTTCGAAGACAAAACGCTGGCGGTTGGTTTCAATTCTGGAAAAAGCAAAGTAAAGAGAGTATCTGGTAGGGGATCGAAATGATTCAGCAGGAGTCACGAGTAAAAGTCGCGGATAACACCGGAGCGCGGGAAATACTGGTGATAAGAGTGCTTGGCGGATCCAAGCGCAGGTACGCGTCCGTCGGGGACATAGTCGTTGGTTCTGTAAAGGAAGCTGTACCTGGCGCGGGCGTTAAAAAAGGTGACGTGGTTAAAGCAGTTGTTGTTCGAACAAAGAAAGAGAAGCGCAGACCTGATGGGACTTATATCAAATTCGATGAGAACGCTGTGGTGCTAGTTGATAACACAATGAACCCGCGAGGCACAAGAATATTCGGTCCGGTTGCAAGAGAATTGCGTCAGAAAAATTTCATGAAGATCGTGTCGCTTTCACCCGAGGTTCTTTAGTGATCGGAGGTTTGAGTTGAGAAGCATGCATATAAGGAAGGGCGACACTGTAGTTCTCATATCGGGAAAGGACAGAGGAAAAAAGGGAAAAGTTCTTAAAGTGGACACATCCAGGCGGCGCGTCGTCGTCGAGGGGCTGAACCGTGCCAAAAAGCACATGAGGCCCTCACAAAGAAACCCTCAGGGGGGCGTGGTGGACTGGGAACTCCCAATTGACGTTTCCAACGTCATGCTCTTCTGTCCTGGATGTGAAAGGCCTGTAAGGATAAACAGGGTAAGGAAGGGCGGCAAGGGTTTTGTCAGGGTGTGTCGGAAGTGTGATCGGGAGATCTGATGGTTGATGAGGAATTTGAGGACGACGGTTACGTTCCGCGTCTGAAGGAACTCTATGATGAGGAAGTAGTACCACATCTGATGAAGGAGATGGGGTACAAGAATAGGTTGCAGGTTCCGCGGCTTTTAAAAATTGTGGTCAACATGGGTGTCGGAGAGGGGACGACAAACCCGAAAGCGGTGGAAGCCGCGGCTTCCCAGCTTGCGATGATTACCGGACAGAAGCCAATAATCATAAAGGCAAAGAAGTCTGTTGCCGGTTTCAGGCTCAGAGCAGGAATGACAATCGGTTGCAAAGTCACGCTTCGCGGTGACAGGATGTATGAGTTTCTTGACAGACTTCTTTCCATCGCGCTCCCCCGAGTGAGAGATTTTAGGGGTCTGAACCGGAAATCATTCGATGGAAGTGGCAATTACTCGCTGGGCATCGAGGAGCAGCTCATTTTTCCCGAAGTTGATTATGACTCAATAGACAAGATTCGGGGGATGGATATAACAATAGTGACCACTGCGCGAACCGACAGAGAGGGCGAAGCGCTTCTTGAGGCGCTCGGCTTTCCGTTTAAGCGCAAATCTTAGCTCAGTGATCGGAGGATGTTTTGGCAAAGAAATCACTTGTCGTAAAGCAGCAGCGACCGAAAAAGTACAAAACACAGTACTACAACAGGTGCAAAAGGTGTGGTCGCCCGCGCGGTTATTTTCGCAAATTCCAGTTATGCAGGATTTGTCTCAGGGAGCTTGCCCACAGGGGCGAACTCCCGGGAGTGATGAAGTCGAGCTGGTGAGAGGGTGAGGGAAATGACGATGACCGATCCCATTGCGGATATGCTTACTCGAATCAGAAACGCGTCGCGGGCGCGTAAAGATAAAGTCGAGGTGCCTGCATCCAATCTAAAAAAAGAGATTGTACGCATTCTTGAGAGGGAAGGTTACATTCGCGGCTATGAGATTGTGAGAACAGGGAGCTTCGATTCGATAATTATCCACCTTAAGTATAGTGTGGATAAGCAGCCGGTAATAAGCGGAATAAAGAGGATAAGTTCGCCCGGCTTGAGGGTGTATGCGAAGAAAGACGAATTACCCCGCGTGCTTGGGGGTCTGGGAATAGCCATAATCTCGACTTCGAAAGGCGTTATGACTGAAAAGGAAGCTGCAGTAAAGGGTGTCGGTGGAGAAGTTCTTTGTTATGTCTGGTAGGTGTTCCCGAAGGAGACGGTAATGTCTAGGGTTGGAAGAAGACCGATAGAGGTTCCTGACGGGACTGATGTTTCCATTGAGGGGACCAGCGTGAAAGTAAAGGGCCCTAAGGGTGAGCTCGAGCTTACTGTAAGTAACCGTGTCAGGATCGTGCGTGAAGGAAAAATGATCAGAGTCGAACGCGCGTCTGACACAAAGCTTGATAAATCTCTCCACGGGCTCACAAGAACTCTTATTCAGAACATGATCACAGGAGTTACCCAGGGTTTTCAAAAAACACTTGAGATTCAGGGGGTTGGTTACAGAGCAGCACTGAAAGGTAAATTGCTCGAACTCTCCCTTGGGTATTCCAAGCCTGTCGTCTACGAATTACCTGAGGGGATTGAGGCGGAAGTCCCTACTCCCACCAGAGTGGTAATAAAAGGTTGCGATAAACAGAGAGTTGGGCAGGTTGCGGCGGAGATTCGCTCGTTGAGAAAACCGGATCCCTACAAAGGGAAGGGAATAAGATACTCGGACGAGCACATTCGCAGAAAAGTTGGAAAGGCTGTGAAGTGAGCGGCAAGGGATTTTACAGAAGGCTTGAAGGAAGAGAGAGGCGTAAGAAGAGGGTCAGAAAGAAGGTCAGCGGTACTCCCGAGCGTCCAAGACTCTCGGTTTTCAGGAGCAACCGCCATTTGTACTGCCAGGCTATAGATGATACCAGAGGGCATACAATTGCTTCCGCTTGTACTCTCGAAAAAGATTTCAAGCCATACGTTAATCTGACAAAGACGCAACAGGCAGAAAAGCTCGGTGAAATAATTGCCAAAAGATTATTGGAAAAAGGGATAAAACAGGTCGTTTTTGACAGAGACGGCTACAAATATCACGGTAGAATCAAAGCTCTCGCTGAGGCGGCAAGGCAGAATGGGTTGATATTTTAGGAGGTGACATGGACCGGGAGGAGGTCCAGGAAGTCGAAGAAATAAGTTCACAGGTGGTGGAAATAAACCGCGTCGCGAAAGTTGTTAAGGGAGGCCGCCGGTTTTCTTTTACGGCTCTCGTTGTTGCAGGCGACGGCAAAGGTCGAGTTGGTATAGGGTACGGCAAGGCAAGGGAAGTGCCTTTGGCAATAGACAAAGCCACCCAGAAGGCGAAAAAGAACATGTTCAGTGTCCCGCTTGCGGGAACCACAATACCGCATCAGGTTATAGGGAAGTTTGGGGCTTCTCAGGTTTTGATAAAGCCCGCTTCGCCTGGTACGGGAATAATTGCCGGTGGAGCTGTCAGGCCAGTAATGGAGCTTGCGGGAATTAAGGATGTTCTTGCCAAGAGTCTCGGGTCAAACAATCGAATAAACATGGTCAAAGCGGCTGTAAATGGACTGAAGATGCTGAAAAGCCCATCAGAAGTTGCGCTCCTGAGGGGAAAACGGATTGAGGAGATAATTAGAAGAAGGAGTATTTTTGATGAGTTCGAAACTGAGGGTGACTCTTAAGCGCGGTCTTGCGGGCAAGCGTCGGGAACACCGCGCTACGGCGAGGGCGCTGGGGTTGAGGAGAACAGGTCAGACCGTAATAAAAGAAAACAGCCCCGAGATTAGAGGGATGGTTCAGAAGATCAAACATCTTGTGGATTTCGAAGAGATAAGTGAGTGAGGGACGCGCATGATGAAGATCTGGTTGAACGCGGGGGTATGCGTGGATGTCCGTTGATGAAAGAACAGGATTGCACAATTTGAGGCCTGCGCCTGGCTCGCGCAAAGAGCGCAAAAGGGTGGGCAGGGGCAGAAGCTCCGGACACGGAAAGACCTCTGGTCGTGGCCAGAAAGGGCAGAACGCACGGTCTGGTTCGAAAAGTAAGCTCGGGTTTGAAGGCGGGCAGATGCCAATCACCCGCCGAGTGCCTAAACTCGGTGGTTTCACACCCAGGAGGAGAAAGATTTTTGCTTGCGTAAACATCTCTGAGCTTGAGAGGTTCTCAAGCGGAAGCATGGTGGATCCAAAGGCGCTTGCGGACGCAGGTTTAATCAAGAAGGAGAACTTGAGCGTGAAGATACTTGGGGAAGGGGAGCTAACTAAACCCCTTATCGTGAAAGCGCACGCATTTAGCGCCACAGCACGCGGAAAGATAGAGGAAGCCGGCGGAAGCGCCGAGATTATTTCCGCCTGATGAAATTTCAATTGGAGGATACAAATACTTTATCTTTTGAAGAGGATAAGCGCTGAGGTGAGATCACTTTGAGGATAGTGTCGGGTTTCAGGGATGCTTTCAAAGTCCCTGATCTGAGAAAAAAAATACTTTTTACTTTTGGCATTCTCGCCATTTACCGTGTGGGCTGTTTTATACCAAGCCCTGGGGTTGACGTAAAAAAACTTGTTGCGCAGGTTGAGGGCCAGCCACTGTTGCGTTTCCTGAACATATTCACTGGTGGTGGGCTTGCCAGAATGGCGCTTTTTGGTCTTGGAATTATGCCTTACATTACCGCGTCAATCATAATGGAACTCCTTTCGGCGGTTATACCTAAGGTTAAAGAGTGGCACCAGGAAGGTGAACTGGGAAGGAAAAAGATAACCCAGGTAACAAGGTACTTGACTCTGGTGCTCGCCATGATGGAGTCCGCTGGACTCATTGTGTCTTTCAGAAACAATCCCGAGGCAAATATCCTGCCCAATTTGACATTTGCTCGCGGTGTGCTGATTGTGCTTACGCTGGTGAGCGGTATGGCTTTGCTGATGTG